>JANLRI010000132.1:0-2746 GCA_031361565.1 Betaproteobacteria bacterium
CTTTCATTTTCTGGAAGAGAGGCGATTCGTTGAGTTTTAAGCGAATGTAAAGCGAAAAAACCAACAAAAGGATTGACAACCAGAAAGGGATACGCCATCCCCACTGTTTGAAGTCTTCGACAGGCATATTAGTGCGGCAAAGATAAATCACGATTAGGGCTAGGAACAAGCCTAAGGTTGCCGTGGTTTGAATCCAAGCTGTTGACAAGCCACGACCGTTCGAAGGTGAATGTTCCGCAACATAGGTCGCCGCGCCACCATATTCACCACCCAGGGCCAGGCCTTGCAACAGGCGCAAGAGCAACAAGATGATCCAAGCTGCGTCACCGATTTGTGCGTAGGTTGGTAAGAAACCCAGTGCCGCGGTGGAACCACCCATCAACAAAATGGTGACTAGGAAGGTATATTTGCGGCCGATCAAGTCGCCGATGCGGCCAAATACTAGAGCACCAAAAGGACGCACTAAAAATCCTGCGGCCAGAGTGGCTAAGGACGCTAGTAGGGCTACGGTGGGATTACCTGGTGGGTAAAACTTATCGACAAAGAAAATCGCTAAGACCGCGAAAAGATAGAAGTCGTACCATTCAAAAACTGTCCCTAGCGAAGAGGCGAAAATTACTTTCCGCTCCTCCGCTTTGGTGACTTGCACACCATTTGTGCTTGGATGTATTGCTGCCACATTGCCTCCGTTATAGGTTTATAAGAGAGACAGAGGGTATAGACGTTAGCTTACGGCTGACTGACGGCTTTGCGCGATCTTGTCTGTTTCGTTCCGATTTTTGAGTGACTTCCCAGAATTAGATCAGGGCGTGATGTTGAGCTGAGCGAAGTCGAGCAGCCCATCTGCACGCATTGTATTTTGGACAGATTTCTTAGCAACCCAAATTAGCATCTGGCGGTTGATTGCAAGGTTATGAACTTGCTTGTTGTGCTCACTAAGCGCCTCGGCCAATAGCTTGTCGCGCACGTTTGAGCGCATTTCATATTTAGCCCTACCCAAAAGTTGGTCGATGATGGGATTGGAAATTCGGCCATAGTTGTCCGAGCCTTCTCCGAGCGTGCCTTGAGTGTGAGCGAGCGGGCCGAGCGTGAAGGCGGCGTCGGTCGTAGAGCCGCCCCAACTCATCAGAAAAACATCGAAATGTTTGTCGAGATTTTCAAGATTGCCGAAATAGGCGGTCTTCGGCTGCGAAATCAAGGAGACTTTGATCCCTAGTTTCGTCCACATTGCTGCGACTGCAGTGCATAGTGCAATGTCACTTGGATAACGGTCGCTGGGGCAGCCCAACCGTAGCGCAAAACCATCCTTGTAGCCGGCCTCAATGAGCAAAGCCCTGGCCCGTTGTTCATCGTACTTGGGATGAGTTTCATGTTCCGGGAGATGACCGTTTGCGCTCGTCATCACCATGGAGAAGGTCGGCTCAGAGTAGCCGCGATAAATTTTCTTCAGTAGCCCGTCATGGTCAATGGCATGGGCGAGAGCGGTTCTTACAAGTGAAGACTGCAGCGGCTGAGGTGCCAATGCTGTATTTTTTTGATTGAAGCCGAAGTAGACGGTACGGTTTTCAACCGCCCTCAGCACCTGAAAACTGCTTTGCCGTTCGAGCTGCACGACTTCGGTGGGGCTGGCATCAAATATCAAGTCAACGTCACCACCCAAAAGACCCGCAAGGCGTGAAGCGGATGAAGCCGCGGGCCGATACAGAATTGCATGCACGTTAGACTTGGCCAGCTTCCAATCACCCCACCAACGAGGATTGCGTTCGTACCGTGTTTGCAAGCCTACTTTCCACTCAGCAATCTTCATGGCCCCGGTGCCATTGCTACTGGTGGTGCATGGGGTTTCTTGTTTTTGCTTAAAGCTGGCCGGGGCGAGGCATCCTCTACCCGTCGTCCATGACCCACTCATGATGGGTACTAAGGCTAACTGCTCAAGAAATACCGGGTTGGGCTTGCTGGTTTGAAACTCGACGGTCAGTGGGTCGATGGCCTGCACCTTACCTAGGCCTTCAGCATAATGTCGAATCGCTGAATTCTCATGTTGAGAGCGTTTGATTGAGAACACGACGTCGTTCGCGTTGAAGGCTTCGCCATTGGCGAACTGCACACTCGGGCGCAGCTTTAGTCGCCATACTAATGCACTAGGATTGTCCCAAGAAACAGCCAGGCCAGGGATCAGTTTGAGTGCTGCGTCTCGCCGCAAAAGTGGCTCATTGATTTGTCGCAAAAAGCGATTGCTGAAGGCTTCGTTACGCGAGTGCGGATCGAGGCCGGACAAATCACCAGCGCCAGTGACCTTAAGCGTTTGCGAGTGAGCCATTGGTGCAGCCAGCGATAACGCCGCCAGCGACACCAGTGCCGCAAAGAAAATTTTCAAAGTGCAGCCCTAGAATCTGAGCGCGCCATCTCGCGTACCCGCATTTGCGCTGGCCGGTCCAAGCACAGCTTCAGCCATGCCGAGACCTTCGGAAAGCCTGCCATCATTTGTGCGGCCGGTCGAATCCAGGTGACTACGGAAGCGACATTGATATCGGCCACGGTGAAACGCTCTCCGGCAACGTAGGTGCGACTCGCAAGATGGGCCTCCAACACTCGTAAGGGCACCATGAGTCGTTTCTCCGCCTTGTCGGCGTAACTTGGGTCGCGCCGGTTTTCGGGCATAACGAGACGATGCTCCAAAACGATGAGCGCATCTTTTTCAACCTCGGTCACGGTCCAAAATGTCCAGCGCAATAGGTCTGCTTCC
>JANLRI010000155.1:0-3551 GCA_031361565.1 Betaproteobacteria bacterium
GCAGATCACATCCCAGGCGGTTGTGAACTCATTGATGGTTCGCCCCCATGACAATCCTTCGAAGGCCACCTTGATGCCTAGTGGCACGGCCAGCGTCGCAAGCTTGCGCAAGTCTCTCGCAATCAAGTCTAGATCCTGAGTGGCATGGCGCGAGGTGGACGAACAGGCCAAAAGCACCTTGCAATTGAGCGCCGCGCACATCTCTAGCATCGCCTTAGCGATATCTACTTTGTAGTCGTGCAAATGCCCCGACAAGCCTTCGAAATCGCGCAGCACCTGAAAGCCAGTAGGCCTCAAGCCACTCGCCTTCACTGCTGCAACGGCCTCTTGCACCCCGCCCGGATGTCCAACGATATCGCGGGCACTGAGCATGACCTGATCAAATCCTGCGGCCTTAATGGCCGCGAGTTTTGACTCTAGCGAGCCCGCTAAGGTGATGGTATCCATCCCGAAACCTTGAATCATTTCCATGAGATTCCTAGGTGTTCTTAAGCACGAGCTCGAACGAGAGGGAGCCGAGAATACCTTGAGTCAGGGCGCCGCGATCATCTGGATGCAATTGTTCAGCTTCTACGAATTCAATGCCGCGCGCCTTGAGGAGTGCGACGGCGGCGGGCACATCGGGCACTCCGATGCCTATGCGCTGCAAGCTTTCCCGGGTATCGCGTTGCTCCACACGAGGATCGGGTTCCACCAATTGCCACAGAAACTGTTGGCAGGGACTGCGCATCAGCTTGCCCTTGGGCAAAATTCCAAAACGCTGCTCATCAGGAATGGGTTTGAAACCCAGCAACTGCTCGTAGAAGGCCATCCAGTCCGCGCTACGTTCAAGGCCAATATATTGAACGAGACCAAAATAACTCATCCCCGCGAGCGCGGCGGGCTTCGGATCGACCGTGGGAATCAGGACAAAATCAACGTCAAAGACTGAGAATTCCTCATAACGATCCACGAAGTAGAAACGACTTCCGCCTGGCCCGTGAATTGACGGGATATTGAGCTCCATGGCCTGCGCATGGGCCGGGCCATCCCAGGCACCCAGTTGAAGGCAACGAGAGTGGGCTTTTTTGGCATCGCGCACGCGGAACGCAACGGCGGAAATGACCGGCTGATCCCCGGCACTGGCGCTGACCCTGGCGTCGTCGGCTTCGGCATTAATGATCAGATTCATGGTGCCCTGACGATACAGAACAACCTCGCGAGAACGGTGCCGCGCAATCGGGCGAAAACCCATTAGCTCCAAGGCCTGCCCGAGCGCCTGAGGGCGACTCGACACATATTCGATGAATTCGATCCCGTTGAGGCCAAGAGGGTTTTGGGCCTCGGGCAGGGCTTCGCGGGTAACCATTTGGGTGGAAATCATGGGTTCCTTGCTCACATCAATAGTGCATGGACCCATTATCTCTTAAATGTACCAAATAGTACATTTATGCCTTTTAATGCATGATTCTAGTTCCGAAGCCGTTAACGCAGGACAAACCTTGCCAACAGCTCGGCGATATTGTCCCTGCGCTTTTTCTTGTGCTCTGGCGTATCAAAATCACCTTTAAAGAGCAAAGAGAAAGTATGTCGATTGGCCACATTGAAGACCGATAAGGCACTGATTGACATATGTAAATCAACGGGATCCAGTCCTGGCCGGAAGATGCCCTCCTTGACGCCGCGTTCGTATACTCGTTTCAGCCCCTCAATTGCAGGCACACTGATGCTGTGGATTTTTTTACTCCGGGCAAGATACTCGCCCCTTTGAATGTTCTCGCCCATCACCAAACGCACGAAATCGGGGTTGGCCCACTGATACTCGACTGTGAAGCTGACGAGTTTGCGAAGTGCGGCCTCTGGCTCCAAATCGTCTAAATGCAAATCCGCTTCAATCGCCCGAATGCGTCTGTAGGCCTCCTCCAGCACAGCGATGTAGAGGCCTTCCTTGCTACCGAAATAATAGTAAATCATGCGCTTGCTGGTTTTCATGGCCCGTGCAATCTCGTCAATGCGGGCACCTGCCAAACCCTTTTCCGCAAATTCTCTCGTGCCCACTTCGATAATATTGGCCATGGTGCGCTCAGGATCGTTGGTTCGCGAGCGCGCGCTCACCTTTAATACGGGCGTGGATGCAGGGGTAAAAGTGGGCAGTGGCGACGTTTTCATTCGACAAAGTATAACGAGTGCCCCCCGTGAGGGTGACCACAGGCGCGCAGGCCGTTCAGCCGAAAAATAGTCAGAAAAGCGTTGCTCGTTGTAAACTTCGCCACAAAATGAAGCTCAATTTCAAAAATTTAAGCCAAGCTCTTTCGGCAAGCGCGCTGTTCGCCCTAGGCATCCTCGCGTTGGCAAATCTCACGCCCATGCAAGCTTGGGGCCAAAGCGCGCCCGCCACCGCAATCGGTGAAGCACGTAAGTTTCCAGAGAAAACGAAACTCGGCGAGCTCACCATTGGCGTGTTCCCCGAGGCCAGCCTCAACGGGCAAGTGGCAAGATTTTCGGCGAGTGGTCGCTTGATTAACTTGACCAACATGATCGTGCTGCCGAGTTCGGTTTACCAGCAGACTTTGGTTGTACGTTACGAATTAGATTTTCAAGGCAATATCAATCGCGCCTGGCTGCTCAACCCGGTCGAGCTGAAGATCGCCCAGGAAGAAGCGCGGAGAAACCCCTAAGGTATGAATTCCATCACTCCGCCTGGCGCTAAGAGCCGTTCCTTGAGACGCAAAGGGGCTTCAATCCCTGAGAAAGACCCCAACGCTAAGCGTAAGGTTTTTGTTAAAACCTACGGTTGCCAGATGAATGAGTACGACTCAGACAAGATGGTTGATGTGCTCGCGGCAAGTGAGGGCGCTGAAAAAGTATCGCGCATAGAAGACGCCGACATTGTGCTCTTTAACACGTGCTCGGTGCGCGAAAAGGCCTCCGAGAAAGTTTTCTCAGACCTCGGTCGGGCCCGCAAGATGAAGCGTTACAAGCCCGACCTGATTATCGGTGTCGGTGGCTGTGTGGCCAGCCAGGAGGGTGAGTCCATCGTCAAACGTGCACCTTACGTGGATATCGTCTTCGGCCCGCAGACTTTGCACCGTATTCCCAAGTTATTGGCAGCCCAGGTCAAAACCGGACGCTCGCAAGTGGACATCAGCTTCCCTGAGATTGAAAAATTCGACAACCTGCCTCCTGCGAAAGTAGAAGGCGGCTCGGCCTATGTTTCGATCATGGAAGGTTGTAGTAAGTATTGCAGTTTTTGTGTCGTGCCCTATACGCGCGGTGAAGAGGTTTCGCGGCCTTTCGAAGATGTCTTGCGGGAAGTGGCGGAACTTTCCTTGCAAGGCATTAAAGAAGTCGTTCTGCTGGGTCAGAATGTCAACGCCTACCTTGGTGCCTTGCCTGCCGAACCTGGGCAAGCGCCTGAGATCGCCGACTTCACGATGCTTTTGGAGCATGTCCATGAGCTTCCCGGTATCGAGCGAATTCGATTCACGACCTCCCATCCGCGCGAGTTTTCAGCACGCTTGATCGACGCTTTTGCCCGTCTGCCCAAGCTGCCAAATCACGTCCACCTGCCC
>JANLRI010000119.1:0-9233 GCA_031361565.1 Betaproteobacteria bacterium
CAGTACCTTTTGCACATTGGACGAGGTGGTACGCCCCCATATTTTTAACATTTCAGGCCTGCCCGCGGGCTTTGTAAAAGCCCCAGCCTTTATAGCTCATGACCAACTCGTTGTTTTGGTTGTAGGCTTCGTTGAGGCCATACAAAAGACCGCGATCAGGCTTGCTTTTTGAGGCTCGGGTTTCGAGAATGGTGACGCGCACGCGCAGAACATCCCCGGCATGCACGGGCATCGACCAGCGCAGCTCATCGATGCCGGGCGAACCAAGGCTAGAGACCCTAGAGATATAGTTGTCCACCATCATTCGCATGACCACTGAAGCCGTCATCCAGCCGCTGGCGGCGAGGCGCCCAAAATGGGTTTTTTTTGCGGCCTCATCGTCGAGATGAAACGGCTGCGGATCGTAAAGTGAAGCGAACTGAATGATTTCCTCCGCCGAAATCAGCCGCGCGCCAAATTCGAACACTTCTCCTGCTCGATAGTCTTCGAAGTAGCGCTCTAGTGGAGGAACCTTCGAATTTTCCTGCTTGGAAGCGGCGTTGGTCAGATCGCTGGTGGTACTAGTGTTCATGAAATGTTGACTTGCTGAGATGATGCTGCACGCGGACGCAGTGCATTCAATATAGTTCAAAATGCTGCTTTACTCGTGCAGATCGGGCAGGAAGCGAACCTTCGCCCGATCCCCGTGGCTCCACTTAGGATATTTATTTCATGCTCGACGCCGATTACATCAAGCGCAATATTCGAACCGTCCCGGATTGGCCAGAGAAAGGGGTGCAGTTTCGGGATATCACCCCCTTGCTGCAAAACCCTAAGACTTTAAGAGTGTTGATCGACCTCTTTGTGCATCGCTACATGGGGCAAGACATTAACTTGGTAGCGGGCATTGATGCGCGCGGTTTCATTTTGGGGGCTATCGTGGCCTATGAGCTGAATTTGGGCTTTATCCCGATACGCAAGAAAGGCAAGTTACCGTTTACCACCGTTGAGGAGCAATACGAGCTGGAGTACGGCAGCGCAACCGTTGAGCTTCATGCCGACGCCTGCAGGTCGGGTGATCGGGTTTTAATCATCGATGACCTGATCGCCACCGGCGGTACCATGATGGCCGGCAAAAAGTTGATTGAAAAGCTGGGTGCAACTGTGGTGGAGGGGGCTGCGATTGTCGATTTGCCCGAATTAGGCGGCTCAAAGAAGTTGCGTGAGGCCGGGCTGGTGCTCCATACTTTGGTGGATTTCTCGCCACACTAGGCCTGCATGACACTCAATTCGCTTCGACTCGACAAATGGCTCTGGGCCGCACGCTTTTTTAAGACCCGCGGCTTGGCGCAGACCGCCATTGAAAACGGCCGTGTGTTGGTGAACCAAGAGCGTGTCAAAGTTGCCTACGCAGTGAAAATTGGCGACGAACTGCTGCTGCGCCAAAACAATATTTCGCGCACTCTCGAAGTGCGTATTATTTCTGACAAGCGCGGCGCGGCCCCGGTAGCGCAAACCCTCTATTTTGAGTCACCCGAATCGGTGGCCAAGCGAGAGGAGGCCTTGCAGATCAAGCGTTTTACGAGCGAGCCTGCTCGTAGTATCGAAGAAGGTCGACCAACCAAGCGCGACCGACGCCGAATTGAAAACTTGAGTAAAGATTACTGATATGGGACAAGCGAGACGATGTCTATCCAGGCTATTTTGTGTGGCACTTTTGTTGAGCGGAGTGGCGCTGGCGAGTGTCTCGGGTCAGGCCCTGGCTTCAGAAGTCCCCTTATTGAGCCTCGCCGAGGCCGCCAAAAAACTCTCAGTAGGGGGCTATGTTTTGATGATGCGCCATGGGACGACTGAGCCCGGCGTGGGCGATCCCCCAGGTTTTAAGTTGGACAACTGTAAGTCACAACGAAATCTGAGTACTGAAGGAAGAGCGCAACTTAAACGCTTCGGTGAAGCCATTAAAGCGGCTGGGATCAAGGTCGACGAAGTTGCTTCGAGTGAATGGTGCCGTTGCAAAGAGACCGCCGATTTGGTTTTCGGAAAGCACACCACATGGTCGGCATTGAACTCTTTTTTCTCGAATGTCAAACGCACTGAATTGCAGCAGAGCGCGGAGCTTCGGGCCGTGTTGCCCTATGTCAAGGCACCTAAGAACGCCGTGTGGGTTACCCATCAGGTCAATATCACCGCCTTGACCGGTTTCGTTCCGGCTGCGTCGGAAGTATTAGCGATACGTTGGCAGAAGGACAAAGTGATTGCGGAATTCAGGTTTGCACAAGTGAATTAAACTCAGGGCATGCGCGTACAGACAAAAGCAATTAATGCCAGGCACCCTACGGCCAACAAAGATGCCGCCATGGCACTTCAGTCTTTGAATGTACTGGTCGAAAGTGGTGAGCAATTAGCCGTAATCGGGCCTTCGGGATCGGGCAAAACCACCATGCTCTACGTTCTGGCTTGCGCCATTCAGCCCGCCCAGGGGGAGCTCCTGCTCGGTGGGCAAGATCCTTGGAAGCTAAGTAAGAGCGCGTTACAAACACTGCGCGGCCGGATTTTCTTAGCGCCTCAAAGCCCCCCCTTACCGCCCCGGCAAAGAGTGGTCACGGCAGTCTTGGCGGGCAAATTGCCTCAGCAAGGCTTGATCAGTAGTTTACGTTCGCTGTTCTATCCCAGTGATATCCCGGGTGCCTCGGAAGCCTTAGAACAGTTTGATGTAGGCGACAAAATTTTTGATCGCGTTGACCGGCTTTCAGGGGGCGAGCGTCAAAGGGTGGGACTAGCCCGCGCCCTGATGGCGAAGCCAGAGCTTTGGCTGATTGATGAGCCTTTGTCTGCTTTGGATCCCTCGCGTGCAGAACAAGCTTTGCAGACCTTGACTGGCGCCGCCAAGAGTACTCAAACCACCATGATTTGTACTTTGCATCATGTGGAAATGGCGCTCAAGCATTTCCCGAGAGTGCTCGGGCTGCGCGAGGGAAGTCTATTATTCGATCTGCCCGCTTCGCAGGTCAGTAAGGACCATCTCGCGGAGCTCTACGCGCATCATGAGGATGAGCTTGCCCAACCCCTGACCCCGAGTGCGACGGATGTGCTCGGAGTTGCTAAAGCCCGGCCCGCTGTGATGCACTGCCGCTAGTCGCTCACGAATGTCTGCGACATTACAACTTCAGATGCGTGATCCGGCCTGGGCGGGCCGAGTTTTTTGGATGCTGGCAGGTCTGGTATTGCTGTGGCCGATGTTGGTGCTGAGCGAGTTCAAGCCCTGGATCTTGCTTGAGCCCGGCGCTCTCACACCGGCGCTGAATTTTCTAACGGGGTTTTTCACGCCAAGATTTGATCTTGAGTTTTTGCAATTGCTCGCCAAGGAAACCTGGCGCACGGTGGCCATTGCGACCTGCGGCATTGCACTGGCCCTGGTGCTCGCGATCCCACTCAGTTTGGCGGCGACTCGATCTTTGTCCGTTTCTGCCCTCACGGGTCGCATGGGTGTTCTACCCAGCTTTGTTCGTCAAGTGGTGCGAGTAATTTTGATTGGCCTTCGCAGCATCCCGGAGTTAGTGTGGGCCCTGGTGTTTGTGCGGGTGGTTGGGCTCGGCCCAACCTCGGGTGTGCTGGCCATCGCTCTCGCTTATGGAGGGATGTTGGGCAAGGTGTATTGCGAGATTTTGGAGAGCGGCGAAGCCCATGCCACCCGAAGTCTTTTACAGAATGGATCGGGGCGCTTACAGGCATTTTTTTACGGACTGTTGCCGCAAAATGCAGCCGAAATTACCAGTTACACGGTGTACCGATGGGAGTGTGCGATTCGATCATCGGCGGTTTTGGGCTTTGTCGGCGCCGGAGGCATTGGTCAGCAGCTCGATACTTCCATGAAGATGTTCGCGGCCAACGAGGTATGCAGTCTTTTACTGGTATTTGTGGCGCTGGTTTGGTTGGCCGATCGAGTCAGCGCCTGGCTACGAGAAACCTTGGCTTAAACCGATGCCCTCCACAAGTTCTGCCGCCAATCAAATCTATAAACTGCCGCCTCGTATGTTCGACGCGCGTTGCAAAGCCTGCTGGTTTGTCCTTGGGCTGATTGCTTTGACGGTCGTCAGTTTTTGGACGCTTGATCTTCAATTCAGTAAATTTTTCGGCATGGACGCTATTCGGCGCATGGGGAAATTTCTCGCGGAGTTGCTTAGCCCGGCGACCGACGCTAAGTTTCTTCGAAAGTTGCTTTGGGCGAGTCTGGAAACCTTGGCGATGAGCGCGCTTGGAACTTTGCTGGCAGCGATTCTCGGTTTGTTTCTGGCCATGCCCGCCAGTAAAACTTATGCAAACGATCCGGCCTATTGGCGCGCACCGACCCGTCTGCTACTCAATGCCCTGCGCTCCGTGCCCGAGCTGGTCTGGGCTTCTTTGTTGTTGATCGCCGCTGGCCTTGGACCTTTTGCCGGAACCTTGGCTCTGGCGCTCCATACCTCGGGCGTGCTTGGTCGCTTATTTGCAGAGGCGATTGAAAACGCACCCCCGGAACCGAGCTTCGCCTTGCGCGTAAGAGGAGTGAGCGAGACCCAGGTGTTTTTCTATGCCACCTTCGTGCAGGTGGTTCCGCAGTTGCTGAGTTACACGCTCTACCGATGGGAAAACAATATTCGTGCTGCTGCTGTTTTGGGTGTGGTGGGGGGTGGCGGTTTGGGACAAATGCTCGCCTTTCACATGGGTTTGTTTCAGATGGGTGAAACCTCAAGCGTTTTGATCGCGATGCTCGCCCTTGTGGCCCTGGTCGACGTCTTGAGCTTCGCGTCTAGAAAATGGATGCAGGGCTAAGACGCCACACTAGTTGGGTTCAGACACAAAGCCGATGCGGGTCATGCCCACTTTGGCCGCGTCAGCTAACACCTCGCTCACGCGTTGATACGTGGTTTTTTTGTCGGCACGAAATTGAATCTCGGGCTGGGGCTGTTTTTTCGAAGAAAGCTCGAGGCGATCCTGCATGCCTTTACGATCAACGACTTCGCCGTTCCAATAGAGCTTGCCTTCAGGATCAATGGCGATCTGAATATTCTCCGGTTTCACTTGATTTACCGTGCTTGAAGCGGTAGGTAAATCGAGCTTTACGGCATGGGTGAGGAGCGGTGCCGTGATAATGAAAATCACTAAAAGCACAAGCATCACATCAATCAGGGGAACCATATTGATCTCAGCATTTTGCTGATTGTGTCCGCTCTCATCAAAACTTCCGAAGGCCATGAGGGTGCTCCTTATTTAGGCTTTAGTCAGCAAGGCAAACACGTCATGCGCGAAACTATTGAGGCTGGTTTGTACCAGCCGATTGCGACGCACAAAGGCGTTATAGGCGAGGGCCGCAGGAATCGCCACGGCCAAACCCAGTGCCGTCATGATGAGCGCCTCGCCGACCGGCCCGGCGACCTTATCGAGCGTGCCTTGCCCAGATAATCCAATGCTGACCAAGGCGTTGTACACGCCCCAAACTGTGCCGAAAAGCCCTACGAAAGGCGCGCTGCTGGCAATTGAGGCCAAGCTGGCCAAACCGGTTTCCATCTTGGTCACTTCTTCCTCGATGCAGTTTCGCATCGAGCGCGTTAAGAATTCGGAGTACGACAAACCACTGTCCGCAGCGGTGCTGAGGCCGTGCGCTTCGCGCTGTTTGGCGACCTTGAGGGCTTGCGAGGTGAGGCGTTGAAATGGCCCCGCATTAGCGCCATCGCCACCCTGTGCAATGGCTTGAAGATCTGCCGCAGAACTGGTCGATTGCATCGCCTCCAAAGCCTTTCGCATGGCTGTCTTGATGCCGCGGCGAGCCAGTACGCGATTCAAAATAACATACCAGGTGATGACGGACATCATTACAAGAATGACGAGGAGCACTTTGCCCACCGTATCGCTTTGCGCGAGAAAGTGAGAAAAGCCGATATTGGTTTGTCCTGGTACGGGGGTCATAGGTGGGGTCAATGTGTTTTAGTTTGAAGGGACAGTGTAATAGCAAGCGATTTCATAGGATCGGATTCACCAAGCTTTCGCCTTGGACTAATCTTCTTCCTTTAAATCGAAATTAATAGGCACTAGGGCAATCGCGGCAACATTTTCCCCGCCGCGCTTAGCGGGAACGAATTTAAACTGGCGTACCGCCTTTAGGGCAGCCTGATCCAGGCGCTCCGAACCACTGGAAGTTCGGATCTTCACGGATTCTGGCAAACCGGCTGCAGAAACCATGACCTCGAGAACCACGCGACCGGTTTCACCTAGGCGCTTGGACGCTAAGGGATATTCCGGTTTTGGATTGTTGAGATAAGCAGCGTTGGCGCTCGGTGGAACCAAAGGCGCGGGAGGCGCAGGTGGCGCCGGAGAAGGGGCTGGCGGGGCCGGTGCAGGGGGGGCTGGCGGAGGAAGCGGGGCCGGAGGCGGAGACGGCGGAGCCTGAACCGGCGCAGGCGCTGGGCTTGGTGCAGCGGTAATGACGGGTGCAGGAGGTGCGGGCGCTGGGGGCGTAGCGGCTTGCACCGGCGTGGGTGGCGGCGGTTTGGGTATTACCTTCGGAGGTGGAGGCGGAGGCGGAATTTTCGGCGGCGGAGGCGGCGGAGGGGGAGGTGGCGGTGGTTCCACCTTAGGTGGCGTAATTAGGTCGGCCGCGATCGGGACCATCTGAATCAGCACCTCGCGCGTAGGCGCATAGGACAACAGGCCGCCTAGAAGTAGCACATGCGCGCCAACCACCAGGCCTAGCTGTGTCGCTTGGCGACGATTGATGAACTGCTCAGGCATGGCCGGATTTTACACGTCCGCCCAACGGCGTAAGAGGTTGTGGTAACAGCCCACCATTGAAATGAGGGCGGGATCGTCCGCGACCTTTTCACGCAATAGAATGATGGCGAGATCCATTTGATAAAGTAATTCACGCTCCAGTGGGCCCCGAATCATGCTTTCCACCCACGAACAACTTGCGTAACGAACCCCCCGTGTGACGGGCTCCACGCGATGAATCGTTCCTGAAATTCAGAAATCATCTCGCGACTCAGAACTGCTTGAATAAGGTGGATCATTGCCATTCCTTCGCGCTTCAGAGTCTATGAAAACTTATAGGTGACCGTACCTAGCAGGCGTCTGCGTGTACCCGGTACACCGAAGCCGCCATTGTCATAAAGCGAATCGTAATAAATTTTGTCGAACAGGTTTTGAATATTCAGGCGAACCCCCCACTGTTTGTTGGGCTCATAACTAAGCATGGCATCGACACGGGCATAGGCTGGTGCCGTGTTTGGGTTAAAGATTCCGGTGTTCGAAAATAACGCGCTCGCATTGGTTGTTTGAGGCTGATAAACAAAGCGCCGACCTTTCGACTCAATTCCCCCACCAAACTTCCAATGCGAGTCAACCCAGATTCGTTGCGTAGAGCTTCTTTAACGCTGCCCGCTTGCTGCTCGGTCATCAGGCTGCGCGGCACACTGGTGATGGCTTGCGGCACAGCATGAGGATTTTGAAGCTGCTTGGTGCTGCGAGTTACTTCGGCCTTATAACCCTCAACCGCTTCGTCTTTTTGAGCGCGAACTTCAACTTGCGGCAAAACGTCGGTCGACCTCGTTGTGGTGTTGGAAGACTCGGATTGAGAGAAAGCCACAGACTGAGTGATAAAACCGCTGCCGCCCAATAAGAGCGTGGCGATTGAGAATGCCCAGGGCGTGGCGGAACCCTCCCCTTGTCGCGCCTCCTGCGGGAAGTCGGCAGCCGTAGGGACCGTGGATGCAGGATGATTGATGGTGGGCACGAGCCCCTCGAGTTAAAGTAAATACAACATTTACTTTAACTCGAATGCGAACGATTCGCATTTGCAATAACAATAAAACTAAAGAGAGATGCGCCGAGTGGCAATGATCACGAAGGAGCCTTCCCGGTCGTTTCCCGCTCGACGAGTTCGAGTGGCAAGTCCAATGCATGGCACGGCGAACCGCCTTGGATTTTTGAAAGCAGCGCCCGTGCCGCCTGCCTGCCCATCTCTGCAAGGGGTACCGACATCGTTGTGAGCGCAGGCGAAAACTCCTTCGCCCATTCCAGATTGTCGAACCCGACCAGGGACAACTCCCTGGGTACCAGGACGCCCCTGGCTTGCGCTTCAAGTAACACTCCGAGCGCAATGACATCATTGCCGCACATAATCGCCGTGACGGGATTGTGCCCCGGGCTTAAGCCGAGCGCGACCAGCTTCGCGAAGCCCTGTCGACCGTCCGCGAGGGTGTAATCGCCTTCGATGACGGCCCCCTGGGTGAGTACCACCCCCGCATTTTGCAAGGTCGCTCGAAAGCCTGCCAGCCGGGCAGCCATGCGATCATTTTTTTGAGTGTCGCCGGTAATTACTCCGAAGCGCTTGTGGCCCAAGGCCAGCAAGTGCTTGGCTATTTTTTGCCCAGCACCATAGTTGTCGTAACCCACACTAGGATGGACGGAATCATGCTGATGCACGTCCGTACAAATATAGCTCACCTTCTTTTGAGCCAGTGTCTCAAAAAGAGCTGGGTCGTGCTCGTAGCCGACGATGAGTAGGCCTTCAATGCCCGCTTGAACTAAACTTCTCGCCTGTTTGAGCTCGTCCTTTGGGTTAAAGTGATGCACACCTAGCATGACGTGATAGCCCACTTCAGCAAATATTTTTTGCGCTGCATCGGTGAAGTCCGCAAACACTGAGTAACTAATGTGTGGAATCAAGGCCCCAATGAGCTGCGACCGACCTCTACGCAGCGCTTGGGCGCTTGCATTGGGTACAAAGCTCAAAGCAAGCATCACCTTTTGAACCTTGGTGCGCGTAGCCACCGCCACTAACTCCGGCCGGTTAACGACCCTCGATACCGTGGCCGGCGAAACACCCGCTTGGCGGGCCACTTCATAGACGTTGACTTCCATACCTGGAAGTATATCTAGTCGTGCCCGCACTGACTGGCGAAGCCTCAGCTTCGAATTTTCTCGTTCTTCGCGTCGTACCAAGGCGAGAATTGTGCTTGGCAAGCCACGCGCTGGCCCGCGACATCAATCTCGAAGCGTGTATGCTGAATGAGCTCGGCCGTGATAGGCTCACCAAGCTTGACATAGCCCATCCCCAGGGAGGCGTTCAAGCGATGACCATACATGCCCGACGTGGTCACGCCAACCGGGTGGTAGGAACATCTATATTTGCAGTGCTGATGCGATTCAAAACTTTGCATGCATCGCGTCCTTGAACCATGAACTTGGCCATCGAGCTTTGGTCAAACAAGGCTACC
>JANLRI010000186.1:0-7230 GCA_031361565.1 Betaproteobacteria bacterium
GACGCCTCGGTCGAGATCGCGGACCTCGACAACGGCCCATTCGATCTAGCCATTCGCGCCCTCGGCGAAGCCCCAAACAATCTCCAGGGCGTTAAACTTTTTGATGAAGTGTGGTGGCCCGTGTGTAGCCCTCACTATAAAAAGGCTCATGTCAAAAATGGCGTGATTCAACCCGAAGCCAGGCTACTGCACGAGATCAATAGCTTGCGAAGTAAAGAGCTTTGGATAGAGTGGCAACATGCCTACGAAGTACCGAGCACCAAGGTGCCGAATCGAAAGCGCGCCTATTTCAGCCATGAAATGCTCGCTTATCAAGCGGCCATTCAGGGACAAGGCATTACTCTCGCCAATCGACCTCTCATCGAAAGCGAACTTTTGGATAAGACCTTGGTGATCGCTTTGAACAAGCCCTTAAATCTCGGGCGTGCCTATTACCTGATGTGGTCTAAAAAAGGTGAACGTCAGAATAATCCCAGAGGCAGCATTCAACTTTTTCGGCGTTGGCTTATCGATTGCTTGTAGTTACGCTCAAGTTCCTAGACCGAAAACCTTAAATAAGTTTCGCGTTTAAGCTGCTCCACCAAGCCAACCTCCCAGGTGAGGTACTGCTGCATGGCATCCTCCACCCCTTGGGCACGATCATAGGGGCGATACCAAATATCTTCGGTGGCACTCAGCAGTTTTGGATCGGAATCACCTGACGAGGGTTCAGTCTTGAAGCCAGCATGATTCCAGGCCGCCGTACCTCCTTTGAGAGAGTGAGCGCTAAACCCAAGGCGCTGCGCATCTTCGGCGGCGTAGCGAGCAAGCAGGCCGTTTGAAGAAGTGAATACCAGAGGCCGATCTTTGGCGAAGCCCAGCAAACAAGCCGCCAGACGCGAGCGCAGCGCGTACCAGGCTCCTGGGATGCGGCCCTTGCGATATTTAAGGCTCGAATCTACATCGATCACTTCGACGGTCTTGCTTTCAAGAGCCACACTTAAATCCTGAGCGGAAATTTGAGGTGCGGTCAATTCGTTCTCGCCCAGTACCTTGTTGGCCGAATTCCCGGTCTCAATCGTCCCAGTCAACGCATCACGCAATACGAATACCTCATCCCAGCCCATTTGCTTCAACCAATGTGCGGTCATGACCGCTTGCACGCCGTACTGGTCGACCAGGACCATGCGTGCGCCACGCACCGCCGCGTAGGAATCGGTCGCTTGCACCAATTGACCACCGGGTGCGTTTACCGTGTCGACGAGATGCCCAGCCTTGTAGTCCTCAGGCAGACGAACATCGAAAACGTAGGTGGTTCTGGAGTGGTCCAAGCGCATACCACGCAATTCGTCATGGGTCACATACCGAACGCCGTAACGCTGTGCGACATCCTGGGAAAAGGCCTGCGCTTTCGCGAGCCCCTCACCCGTGGGGCTTGGCGCCAGGTTATCGGCCCCTTTGGCAACCGCCAGCCCGGCCAGATGCCAACCCATCGTGCCGTCTTTCAGTGCATAAATCGGATTCTTGAGGCCAGCATTGCGCAGGCTCTGAGCGCCAATAATGGAGCGGGTGCGCCCGGCACAGTTCACGACAATGGTCGTTGTCTCCGAGCTGAGCAAAGCAGGCACGCGCAACAGCAACTCCGCGCCGGGGCAGTCGCTCGCGCCCGGAATACTCATCATTTTATATTCGTCCAGCGGGCGAGAATCCACCACGATCATGTCGCGACCCTCCTCTTTCCACTGCTGCAAAAGTTTCGGTTCGATGCGCGGAGTGTCGTTGGCGTGCTCAACGACTTCACCAAAAGCCTTGGAGGGCACGAACGTGCCCGAGAACATTTCAAAGCCCGCCTCGGCCCAGGCCTCGACACCGCCTTGCAAAACGGCAAGGTTCAGATAACCGTGATGACGCAGCACTTTCGCGGCACGTTGCGCCAGTGAGTTTGGATTGATGGTCGCATCGTCGTCCATCAACACGATACGAACTTCTTTACGGGGCAATAGCGCAGAGGCCTGAAGCTCCAGAGAAGAGAGAGGAACATTACTGGCCGTGAGCAAATGACGTTGCGCGAACACACCGCCCTCGCGAACATCGAGAAGGGCCAACTCTTTGCCATCGCTCAACATCGCGCGCAGTTGCAGAGCGCTCACATGCGGCGAGTAGATTTCCGGTTTGGCCATGAAGCGCTTGTACTCGATCGCACCGGCCTCCTTGAAGAATACTCGGCCAGGCAATTGCTCAAGCGAAAGCCCGTACAAGTGCAGGTGCAAGGTAGGCTCACTGGAGGTGACTTCAATCGTATGAAAATCGTCCTCCAAAAAAGCCACCGCATTGCCCTTTCGACAAGTAAGCTCCCAGCGCTTTTGGAGCTGACCTTGTAGATCGACACTGCGATCATCGGTGCGCTCGTATCCGACGTTATGTTCATCGCCCGACACGCCGGAGATCACAGCCCAGGTGGTGTGATTATGTGGGGGCTGAGCCTTACCCGGCATGCCCGCCGAGGCGTACAAGGCAAAGCGACCGTCGTGATCCACCGCCAGCTCGTAAATCGCACCGTGCTTGCCCTCGCCAATCTTAAAATCTTCCAAGGGAAAAAGCGTTGTTTGCGAGGCGAGATCGATGAGCACTGGTTTTAAGCGCTCCAGAGTTGCGCGATCAATCGCTGGCTGGGGAGCGATGCGCTTGATCTCGGCCATCGTGGCCTGGACGGCTGCAAAACGGGCGTGCTGAAGCTGAGTGTGCATGATGACGGCGCTCGAGGAGTTAATGCTCAAAAAAGGCTAAGACTCAGGAGAGCAAAGCCTTGGAGCCAGAATCTTACTGTAATCTTTGCATCTTCAGCGCCGAGTAGATCAAGGCAATTTAATGGCTCAGCGTGTAGCCCCCTTTTTAGCTCAAACTTGAAATAGGCTCAGAGTCATGATTCCCGCTCACTACAAACCCCATACGCGGCCCAGCCCTCTGACCGATCCCTGGGAGCCGATCTATGCGCAACACACTGAACACGCGGTCTATCTGGGTGTGGAAATTCGGGAAGCTCACTGTAATGGGCGCGGCTTTGCGCACGGCGGATTACTCTCGTCCCTGGCCGACAACGCCATGGGCCTGTCCGCTGTTCGTCAAGCGCGCCAAACCCAGGCAAATGACCAAATTAGTGCACTCACGGTGTCTTTGGCCTTGGACTTTCTGGACACCGCCAAGATCGGTGATTTTCTCGAAATCAAACCTCAATTGCTCAAGGTAGGCCGAACCTTGGCCTTCGTCGACTGTCGCATCGTCTGTGGTGAGCGCCTAGTGGCACGCGCAAACGCCAGCTTTCGCCTGGTGAGTTGAGGGTACAGGTTTCTGAATGATTTCGAATATCGCCGTCAATCCTATTCCCCATCTTCCGCCCGCGCCGCGCCTTCACCCCAGGCTCGCGAAACGCTTTCTGGCTCTGAATGATTTCGAACCTGCTGCGCGCGCTTTTCTGCCCAGACCTATTTTTGGTTACGTCTCCGGCGCGACCGAAACCAACGCATCGCTTCGGGACAACCTGAGCGTGTTTGATGAATGGGGCTTCATACCGCGCGCCCTGGTCAATGTATCGCAGCGCGACACCCGTGTTGAGTTGTTTGGCCAGCACTATCAGTCGCCGATCGGGATAGCACCCATGGGTGTGAGCGCCCTAAGCGCGTATCGCGGCGACATCGTCCAAGCCCGAGCGGCCTCGCGCCAAGGTGTGCCGATGATTCTCAGTGGCACCTCGCTGATCAAGATGGAAACCGTCATGGAAGCCGCGCCCGGCACCTGGTTTCAGGCCTATATGCCGCGCCACGCAAACGAGATTTCCGGTTTCGTAGCACGCATTCAAAGAGCGGGGGTGCAGGTCTTGGTCGTAACGGTGGATGCCGCTGTCACGCCCAATCGCGAGAACAATGTTCGCAACAACTACAAGACGCCACTGCAGCCGAGTTTCGGTTTGCTGTGGTCGGGCATGACCCATCCACGCTGGGCGCTCGGCACCTTCCTGCGCACCCTCATGCAACACGGCATGCCCCATTTCGAAAATCTCGGCACTGAGCGCGGCCTGCCTCTGGTCGCGCGCGACATGAGCCGGGACTTCAGCGGCCGAGAACACTTGGATTGGGATTCGTTAAAAGCCATCCGTCAGCAATGGCACGGTCCCTTGGTGGTGAAAGGCCTGCTTCATCCTGACGACGCGGTGCAGGCTAAAAGTCTTGGAGCAGAGGGCATCATCGTATCGAACCATGGCGGCCGCCAATTGGATGGCGCCGTCTCGCCCTTGCGTGTGCTCGAAGCCATCGTCGCGGTTTCAGGTCCGATGACAGTGATGATCGATAGCGGTTTTCGACGCGGCACGGATGTGCTTAAAGCGCTGGCCCTCGGTGCGAAATGCGCCTTCGTGGGAAGACCGTTTAATTATGCGGCGGCAATTGCGGGTGAAGCCGGGGTCGATCACGCCATCTCACTGCTTGCCGCGGAGGTCCGCGCCAGCTTAGGGCTTTTAGGATTGACGAGTATTGAACAACTCAACCGTTCTCTGCTGATGAGGCGTCGGATCGGGGGCTAGGACGCTGGGCGGCAGGCGGAAGCGCGCTACGACTGGAGAGTAGTCATAAATGACTTTTCCGCCGTGACCATGCGAAGGGTTGCGCTAGACTTCATTCGTATAGGCTCTTGCCTTGCATCCAACCTCTTATCCATGACCCACTACGGAGACCATCGATGGGCGTTCAAGGCATGAATCACTTCACCATCCTCACCGACGATGTTGAAGCTACCCGCTCGTTCTACTGCGACTTTCTCGACTTCGAAGTAGGCGCGCGACCCCCGTTTACGTTTCCGGGCTTATGGCTTTACAAAAACGGCTCGCCCATCCTGCACGTGATCGGCGGCCGAAAGCGCGAAGAGCTACGCACGGGTGTGCTGGACCATATGGCCTTTAGTGCAACTGGCCTTGCCCCCATGGTGGCCAAGCTCAAAGAAAAAGATCTGCCGTATATTTTGCGGCGAGTGGCCAGCTCCACCGACGGCGACTGGCAATTGTTTTTCAACGACCCGAATGGCGCCAAAGTGGAATATGACTTTGATGCCAAAGAACCGGGCCCGGTTTAATCAAGTTCGACGCAAGCAAGCGCGGATCAGTGCTTGCTTCGGCCTTGAGCGCCCCTAATTTTCGAGCGATCCTAGGTTTCAAGCGCCTTCTCTTTCGATTCTTCCTGCTCTTTTTCAGGATAGTGATACCACTCGCCATGAGGCGATATTTTGTCGCAGGAAGGGCACTGGGTCTTGGGCCATTTCACGCCGCATCCCGGACAAACGCCGCCCGTCCAAAACGTATGCCAGGTGGTGCCGCAACTCGGCAAGCAGTCCCAACGATCATCATCCTTGGGTCGATACTCGCAGCGCGGGCAGTAAATTTCCTGCTTGTCTTTTGCGTCGCTCATGCTTTCAGGTGCTCATGCTTTCACTTCAATGAGGTCATTACAGCTTTGACTGAGTCGCTCGCGCATCGGCTTAGTGAGCGCCGCCCAGCCTTAACTCATGATGCCAATCTGCCAAGGGACAAACTCGTAGTCGCCCAGTCCGAGCATTTCGCTTTTGGAAGCCTCACCCGAAGCGGTACGCAAAAAGAGCTCAAAAATCTGTTGGCCTTTCTCTTGTACGGTGACGATGCCATCAAGGATATCGCCGCAATTGATATCCATGTCCTCCTCAAGCTTATTGAACATCGGGCTATTGGTGGCGAGCTTTAAACAGGGCGCAGGTTTCGAGCCAAACATGGAGCCACGCCCGGTGGTGAAGGCGACAAGATTGGCCCCGCCCGCGATTTGGCCGGTGGCGGAGACTGGATCAAAGCCTGGGGTATCCATAAATACAAAGCCCTTGGTGGTTACTGGCTCGGCATATTTGTACACCTCCATCAGGGGGCCGGTGCCACCCTTCATGGACGAGCCCAGCGACTTCTCAAAAATATTGGCAAGGCCACCGATCTGGTTACCTGGGCTGACCACGCCATTGATTTGCACGTCCCGGCCGACCGAGTATTCATCCTTCCACCAGCGAATGCGTTCGATCAGTTTCTTGCCAATTTCCACGGTGGCCGCGCGCCGGGTGAGCGTGTGCTCCACGCCATAAATTTCCGGGGTCTCCGACAAAATCCCGGTGCCACCATGGCGTGCCAAAATATCGACGGCCGCACCGAGCGCAGGATTGGCGGTAATCGAAGAGAAGCCATCCGAGCCACCGCATTGCAAACCAACGCACAGGTGACTGGCCGACACCGTTTCGCGCTTGACGTTATTGGCCTCAGGCAAGAGCGCCTTGACCGCATCGATTCCCGCCTGAATGGTTTGTCGGGTGCCACCCGTTTCCTGCATGATGAAGGTATGCAGATGAGGGCTAGCGGCAAGTTCTTCTTGCTCCAACAAGCCCTTCAACTGATTACGTTCACAACCCAAACCGATCACCATCGCAGCGGCTAAATTAGGGTGCCGAATATAGCCCGCCATCGTGCGGCGAAGTAGCTGCATGGGCTCACCCGACATCTCCATGCCGCAGCCAATCGAGTGGCTGAAGGCCACCACGCCATCGACATTAGGAAACGCTGCGAGGCGCTCGGGCGTGAACCATTCGGCGATGCGATTCACCACCGTGGCCGAACAATTCACCGTCGACAAAATGCCGATGAAGTTACGCGTCCCTACCTTGCCATTGGCGCGCACATAGCCTTGGAAAGTAGCGCGTTGATTTTCGGGCAGCATTTGCACGGGTTTGAATTCGCTGGCATAGGCATAGTCCCGATCAAACTCACGGAACTCGGTGTTGTGGCTATGGACCATCGTACCGGGCTCAATATCCAAATGGGCGAAGCCGACCGTCACGTTGTATTTCAGAATAGGTTGGCCCTTCAGAATTTTTTGGGTGGCGATTTTATAACCCGCCGTCACCTGGGACTTGCTGGTGATAAGTTCGCCCGGCACCTCGGTCGCAAAACTCAGGCCGATCGGCACGTTCACCCTCGCCACCACCACGTTGTCATTGGGATGCAGGCGTATGACTGGGCCAATCATTCGTTTTTCGGTGGTTTCAATCATGCTGGGGCTTTTCAATAGTTTCAGGAATTTTGTCTTGGCGATCAATGCAATTTTACTTCGTGTCAGTAACAAATGAGTTGTCCGGTTTGTAACAAGTAATGTGTCCGGTTTGTGGAGGAGCGATGAGAATCGACCCCATAAGCCGGAC
>JANLRI010000196.1:0-10087 GCA_031361565.1 Betaproteobacteria bacterium
CATCCGCATGCGTTTTCAAAGCACGGCAAAGCACCTTGACCTATGGCGCAAGCGCATCCCTTTGGATCGCTCACAGTTCAATGCCGACGGTTTAAGAGCCGAACTTGAACTTGCGAAAACGCGCGCGACTAATCAAGGCCAGGCTGAATTGTTTTAGTGCCCTTGTTGATTAACGAACCACGATATTGATGGTTTGAGACAAGCTTTCGCCGTACGACACATGGGCACCGTTCGCAAACTGTAAAGTTAGGCGATAGCGTCCTGGAGGCAGCTTGAGTTCAGCCTCGGTTTGGCCTTTACCAAAGTGGATATGTTGATCGGTGAAGGGAACGGCTTCGCCCGCTTTAATTGGCGCCTGATTCACCAGAACATGGTGATGACCGGCGCGCGTGTTCTCGATATCTTCACCGGCAGGTTTGACATCCATACCCTTGACGCCGAACTTCACCATCACCGGTCCGGAGATGGTGTCACCGTCTCGCGGTGACAGAAATTCAACAGCGCCAGGGCCGCGCATCATATTGGTCATACTTTGCTTCGCCGTGCTGCAACCCGCCAGCGTTGCGCTTGCGATCATTGCGACAAAGGCTATGCAACCCAGGCGTTGCAACCCGGCTAGCGTTGATATTAGAGTCATTGTTTTCTCCTAGTTTGGCGCTACAGTTCCTTGGGTGGAACCTCTTTGTCTGTAGCAATCTCACGAAAATTTTCTGCTACTAGTGTAGACCAGCTTTGTAAGACCTTAGTTTTTGATTCGGATCTAAGTTTCCCAGGGCGGGCATTCAGGTTGGAACTCCGTTCATTCACAATCTAATCAGGCGGCTTGGGGACACCCTTGCGGGGTCCACGCCATGAAACCTTAGGTGATCGGAGAGTGGCGTGCCGAGCAGTAGTTGTGCCGCCAACGTAGCTGCCCCATCGGCACTTTGAATGCCGTAGCCGCCTTGACCGGCAAGCCAAAAAAATTGCGCGCGCACCGGGTCGTGGCCAATTACCAGTTCGTCGTCGGGTGCGAAGTTGCGCAGACCTGCCCACACTCGCTTGGGGCGTCGAATGCGTAGCGAAGTGTGTGCTTCGATCTCGGCGATCGCGCTGGCGATATCGATTTCCTCCGCCTGAACATCGTGGGCGGGTACGGGGTCGGCATTGGCCGGCGAGCCGAGTAACAAGCCAGCATCTGGCTTGATGTACCAGTCGACCGCGATCCCAGCGAAAGTGGGCCAGTGAGCCGTATCGTTGGCACTTAGTATTTCGCCCGTGCTGTTCCTGCCCTCAAAAATGAAGGCGCTTCGTCGCTTCGCTTGTATTCGAAGAGCAGGTCTTCCACAACGCAAGGCGCATTCGTCGGCCCAAGCTCCGGCGGCATTGATGATGTTGCGAGCTTGCGACTTAAGGCCGTTCTTAAAAGAGATTTGCCACAAACCGTCCTCTTCCGAAAAGACGGCCGAATCAAGTTCCGCTCCCAATTCAAGCGTAGCACCCAATTGTTTGGCTCCGCGAAGATAGCCTTGATGCAAAGCGTCCACATCAATATCCATCGCATCGGGCTCGAGAATCGCACCGACCATGGCTTCACTATTCAAGACCGGCACACGTTGTAACACCTCTTCAGGACTGAGCATCAGCACCGGATGCCCCGCTGAGGATGCGGCTTGAAGCGTCCTGAACTGCTTCTCCAAAAGTTGTTCTTGCCCGGCCCACGCGACATAAAGAGCGCCGCGCGCTGACAAGATCGGCACCGCGCTGAAGCCCTTGGGCGGTGCTTCATAAAAGGCGCGACTAGCTCGGGTCAAGGCCCTTGCCTGTGGAGAGCCATAGGTCTCCATAAACATGGCGGCACTGCGCCCGGTGCTATGCATGCCAGGATGGGGCTCGCGCTCGAGCAGCAGGACCGAACTCTCGGAGGCCAGTTTGTAGGCGAGCGACGCCCCGGCAATTCCTGCTCCGACAATGGCAAAGTCGTAGGTAGGCATTTGAAAATTCTTGTTGAGAACTGAAGGGCAATTGTTGACCTAGAATGCCATACAGTACGCCATTGAACCGTAATCTGAGCCTTTATCCAACATCAGTGATGTCAAAGCGTTAGGATTACGGGTTGTAAGCGAACATGTAAGCGAACGAGACCACACCGCTCAGGAGATCAGGAATGGCAAAGCTCAATATCAATGGTAAAAACGTCGATCTTCAGGTCGATCCCGCCACCCCTTTGCTGTGGGCGATCCGCGAACAAGGCGGCTTAACCGGCACAAAATTCGGATGCGGCGTCGCGCAATGCGGCGCTTGCTCAATTCATCTGAACGGCGAAGTCACTCGCGCCTGCGTGGTGCCTGTCTCAGCAGTGAAGCCGACCGATAAGGTTGTGACCATCGAAGGCTTGTCGGCTAATGGCACACACCCAGTGCAAAAAGCATGGTTAGAGCTTGAAGTCGCCCAGTGCGGTTACTGCCAGACCGGTCAAATCATGGCCGCATCAGCGCTGCTCGCCAAGAATAAAAAACCGACAGATAAAGACATCGATGAGGCCATGACCAATATTTGTCGTTGCGGCACCTATAACCGTATTCGGGCAGGCATTAAACGTGCCGCTGAATTGTCCTAAGCGCTGGAGAGGCCACCATGTTTAAAATTCTTTCTGCTCAACAGCAAGACCAAGACCACGATCAATCAACGACACAGTCTGCAGTCAAAGCTTCTCGGCGTCGTTTCGTTAAAGGCGCCGCGGCGAGTCCCTTCGTC
The DNA here is from genome assembly GCA_031361565.1 of Betaproteobacteria bacterium. Classification (GTDB taxonomy): domain Bacteria; phylum Pseudomonadota; class Gammaproteobacteria; order Burkholderiales; family Burkholderiaceae_E; genus JAPOKJ01. The sequence goes on from JANLRI010000196.1 coordinate 2,737, forward strand.
ATTCAAGCTTCGGCCGGGGGCGTGCTTGCCCTTGGTTTTGGCGTGGGCAGTCAAGAGGCCCTGGCGCAAGGCCAAGCGCAGGCAGTGGGTGGCAGCGATCTTGCAGCCTGGGTGTACATCAAACCGAACGAAGATATCGTCGTTCGTATCGCCCGCTCCGAGATGGGTCAGGGCACGCTCACCGGCTTGGCTCAATTAGTTGCCGAAGAGCTCGATTGTGATTGGAGTAAGGTACGCTGGGAGTACCCAACGCCCGGTGCCAACCTCGCTCGTAAGCGTATCTGGGGTGATATGTCCACGGGCGGAAGCCGCGGCATTCGCGGTTCGCATGATTATGTTCGCCAAGGAGGCGCGGCCGCGCGCTTGATGTTAATTCAAGCCGCCGCCAACCAGTGGAACGTGCCCGCCAGCGAGTGCACAACCCAGGCCTGCCAGGTGGTGCACAAGGCCAGTAACCGCACTTCTACCTATGGCAAACTTGCCGAGGCCGCCGCCAAACTGCCGGTGCCGGATTTCAAATCGATCAAGCTCAAAGACTCTAAAGACTGGACGATTGCAGGCAAGCCATTAAAGCGCCTGGATACCGTTGACAAGCTCACCGGAAAGCAAATTTACGGGATCGACTTGACCATGCCCGGCATGCTCAACGCCTCCATTAAAGACACACCAGTGCACGGCGGCAAGCTCAAGTCGTTCGACGCCAGCAAGGCTAAATCCATGCCGGGCGTGAAGTATGTCTTGCAAGTAGGTGCGGGTGGCGTTGCCGTGGTTGCGGATACCTGGTGGCAAGCCAATACTGCTCTTCAAACGGTCACGATGGTTTATGAAGACGACAGCAACGCCAAAGTCGATTCCGCCTCTATGCGCGCCGTCATCATGAAGGCCTTGGATGCTCCTGAAGAGCAATATGTCGGAAATCAAAATGGTGATGCCAAAGCCGCGATGGCGAAGGCTAGCAAAAAAGTATCGGCTGTTTATCACACCCAATACATTCATCACACCACCATGGAACCGATGAATTGTACGGCCAAGTGGACGGCGGACAAATGCGAAGTGTGGGTGCCTACCCAAAACGGTGATGCTTCCCTTGCTACTTGCGCGCAAGCTGCCGGATTACCTATCGAAAAGTGCGATGTCTACAAGGTGCATCTGGGGGGTGGTTTCGGCCGTCGTGGCAAGCAAGATTTCGTTGAAAAAGCGGTGTTATTGGCCAAGCAGTTGCCGGGTGTGCCGATCAAGATGATTTGGAGCCGTGAGGAGGACCAGCGCCAAGGTTGGTTCCGTCCCTTAAGCTCCGCCAAGATGGAGGCTGGCCTCGATGACAAAGGAAACTTGCAGTCTTTGACGATGCGGATTGCAGGGCCGTCGATTTTAAATACGGTGGTACCGCAACGTATGGAAAACGGCAACGATTGGATCGCGTTTCAAGGCCTATGGCCAACCAAGGGGCCGCGTGGACCCGAGGGTGGTTTTGGCTACACCGTCCCTAATTTGACCCTCGAATTTGCGATGCGCAATTTCCATGTGCGCCCAGGTTTCTGGCGGGGCGTGAACAATAATCAGAACTGTTTGTACCTTGAGTGCTTCTTGGATGAAGTCGCCAAAGCGGCGGGTAAAGATCCTCTCGAGTTTCGTCGCGCCATGATGCAAGAGCACCCCAAACATTTGGCGGTCCTCAATGCCGTCGCAAGCAAGATCAGTGACGCAGGCCCCGCCGCCCCAGGGCGATTCCGTGGTTATGCGCAACAGATGGGCTTCGGTAGTTATGTGGGCGCAGCCGCGGAAGTCTCGGTCAATGATAAGAACGAGGTTACGGTACACCGGTTGGTGGTGGGTACGGATTCGGGCTATGTCGTAAACCCCGATCAAGTTGATGCACAAATCGTCGGTTCGGTGGCCTATGGTCTATCCGGTAATTTTATGGAGAACATCACCATCAAAAACGGTGCGGTTCAAGAAGAAAACCTCAATAGCTACGACATCATGCGTCTGGCGGATTTCCCTAAGCGGATTGAAACTGTTTTGGTGCCCAGTGGGGGCTTCTGGGGCGGGGTCGGTGAGCCTACGATTATGGTGGCTGCACCCGCCGTGCTTAACGCGGTATTCGCTGCGACCGGCAAGATGGCTCGCGAGTTTCCTGCGACCGGGCTGAAGCTACGTTCGTGAGTGAATTAGTGAGGGAGCGCTGTCTAGCGAAGCTTCGCTAGACAGTTCTTCTCCTTTACAAAAGGCCTGCATCGAAATCAATGCATCGCAAAAACTTCGATCACAAGAGGCTTATCTCGATCCCATCTGTACGTCCCCGCGACTAGCCCGCAGCCACTCAAGGGTTTCAGCGCGAACAGCGTCACGAGAGATGTTGCTGGGGATATTCTTCGCTAGAAACGATGGCGCATATTCGTTGTTGAGTGGGGGCATCTCGTTTCTGAGGGCCTGTGCGTACTCGGCCCCTACTTCAGCGCCTACAGTCTGCGGCAACTGCCGCGTCTGAAGCCTCGGCAGGAGGCACCATGGCCGATTAAATATTCGATGCACTTCACCCTCGGAAAACCCTTAGTCACCCTCCTCCAAACGGGTGATGACACAGTATTTAACGAAGCCTATAGTGAGCCGTCGGAAGCAGCATTCCGTCGATGGTCGTTCAAATGCCAAAAGGGATTAGAAATGAGAAAACTAACGACGACTGCGTTGGCTATTGCTAGCGCCACATTAATGTATTCATGTGGTGGAGACAGCTCTTCGCCAGTTGCGGCGCCGCCACCTCCGGCGCCCACTACCCTCGACGGGGTCGTCGCTACGGGTGCTGCAGTCGTGGGTGCCAGTGTCGTAGTAAAAGATTCGGACGCGGCGACCGCCGATGTCACCACCACCACCTCGGCTACCGGGACCTATTCTGCTGACGTATCAGGGTTAAAAGCACCGTTTGTGGTGATTGCCTCTGGGGTGCTCAATGGCGAGGCTGTGCAAATTGTGGCTTTAGTGCCCTCGGTAACCAGTAATTTAAGCAATGTCGGCAATGTCACATCCTTGACGAATGCCATCGCTGCGCTCGTCGCCCCGGGCGGCGATGTGTCAACACTGAACACGCCTGCCACCCTGGCCGCGAACGCGACATCCACGAAGGTGGATAACGCCTCAAACTTGATTGTCAACACTTTGCGTACCGACCCTGTACTGGCTGCGAAACTCGGTACGGGCTTCAACCCTCTGACGACGGCGTTTACGGCCAATGGTACCGGCATTGATTCGGTACTGGACCAACTGGAGATTGTTTCAAATAGTGCAGGGGTTTCAATTTCTAATTTGGCGGCTCCCATTGCCGCCAATGGCGCTGCCGCGGCACCAGTACTACTTACCGCGGCTCAATCAGCCACGCCAACCACCGTCCCTACCTTGCCGTCCTCTTCCCTCGCGGGTACCTTGCCCACCGCCGCCGAAATGACCGCGCTTGCCAAGAAATATGAGACTTGCTTGGCCCTACCGGTGGCGCAACGCGTCACGATCGATAGCGCAGGTACGGTGACCGCCGTGTCGGCCACCTGCAATTACGCGCCTAGTAATTGGAAGTCGATTGGACGCAACTGGGTACAAGAACTCGGACAATTTACCTTTGCCTTGGACAGTTTTACAGGCGCTAAGGCAGGGGTACCGTTCGTCGCGGCCGTTTTCCCTGCGGCGAACTACGCCGGTGCTACCGAGTTCAAACACCCCGTGTGCAACGCTGACACCTGCGTCGTGATGAACATTCCAATGACGAGCGCGAGTGGCAAGCCCTTCACCTCCGGTTGGGTGCTGGGCAAGGTCGCAGGTGCCTGGAACTTTATCGGTAATCAGCGCCCTTACAGGGTCTATGTCGAGCAGCGTTTGGCTCGCAAGACCGCGATGAACACTACGCTTGCAGCGTCGAATCCAACTAACTACAACCTTAAAGATCGTTTCGAGTCAGCGATTCGACTGGGCTTCGACTTGACGGTGGGCGCCACAGCAGGCACCGACGTGCGTGCTGTGCGCTGGACTGGCCCAGGCCTACCTGCCGCAGGCGTGGTTCAACATCGTTCCCAGCGGTGTGGCACGGATGATCGAATGACGATTACCAACCAAGAGGGCATTTTGACCGTCAACAATGCTGCAACGGGCAATCAACTTTGGAACACAAACGGGGGAAATGATTTTATTGTAAGCGCCGCCAATCTTGACGGTACCTCATTGACTCGTCCGGCTCCGACGTCCAATTGGGCGACCAATGCGTCTCCGAACAATCAAGACATGAGCGCCACCGATGTGGGGTCCAGTATCCCCGCCTGGTCAGTGTACAAGGCCGAAATTTTCTACTTCGCTAATAGCGGGACGGTTGCCGACGAGATTGTTTATGTGCGCACCGACACCCCTTACGAAGTTGCGAGTGAAGGTAAGAATAAGTCCTGGCCAGTCCTGGCCGCTAGCTTTGCAACAGCGTATCTGACGCCCACCGGCGCAAATGCAACGGCGATTTCAAGCTTGGCCCAGACCATGACTTGGACGAATCCAACGGCGGGTTACGTCGGTTCGAGCTATCTCTTCGCCCAAAACTCTATCAGCACAACCAACGGTACTGGAGATCCAGCCGCGACCTATACACGCCGAACCAGACTCGATTTCCGGCCCGCTGCCTTTGGAGACCTCACGGCGACAGGGAAAGAGTTTGCAAGTGTGGTCGCTGGAACCTCGCTTTCCAGTAGTACTCAAACGCTCGGTAGCAACCCCAATCCTCGTTGCACCAATACGGACCTGACACCGCTTGAGACAGTCAATTCCGCCTACCGTGAAGTGGGTCTGCTTTACCGCGGTTCAGATCGCAAAATCTATAACGCGATTACGTTTTGGAGCAATTAGTCTTGCGCGACACAATTTATGGTGTTTAACTAAATCGAAAATATGCAGCACGTGATTTAAGTGCGGGCTCCGTGAGCAAATACTTAACCTACAGGCGGTTTGGCGATGCATTCGGCGAGCGAAAATGTTGCATGGTGGCGCCGGTTAACTGAGAGTAAATTACCTGCGGCAAGGTCAGATCTATCGCTGAAGCAAGGCAACAATGATTGCCAGCGATTTGCGTGGGCCGCCCTCGATGAGTTCAGCTTTCTTGCGTTTGCGGTCGTCTCTGGTAACGGAAGAATCCTGCTCAAGGTCAACGCTGCCTTTGCACAGTTGCACGGGTTTACTGTCGAGGCCCTTACCGGCGCATCGATTCACTTGATCGTCAAGCCAGAAGATCGGCGCAGTCTCGACCGACATTTACTTCATGCGAATGCAGCTCCGCACTATATCTACGAAATCGATCACATTCGAAATGGCGGGATGCCCTTTCACGCGCAGATTAATGTTTCGCTCATGTTTAACTCTGCCTTCGCGGAGGTTTGCCGAACGATCCTAGTGCAAGACATCTCTGAGCGTAAAGTTTGGGAAGCCGACGTGCGGGCTAGTGAAGCGCGCTATCGGGCGATGGTGGAGAGTAGCTCGGATTTTATCTACGAAACCGATTCGACCGGCCTGTTCTCTTACACCAGTATTCCTGCAGGGAAGAAGTTTCTGGGCTACTCAGAGACTGAGCTGCGCAACTTAAGTCTTTTGGATTTAGTGCATCCGTCTTACCGGCCGACCGTTGCCGCCAGCTATCGTCAGAAAAATGATCTCAGCACTCCTAGCTACCAGGAGTTCCCGGTCTGTTCTAAAGGCGGGGATTGGGTATGGATTGGTCAAAAGTTAACCACTATTTCTGCAAACCCCTTATCGCTTCGTCACATCGGCTCTGCCAAGGATGTGACTGAAAGTAAGCGTAGTAACGCACGGCGACGCAAGGGTCAAATTGAACTTGAAGACCTTCAAGACTGGTATGTCGCAACCCAGACCACGGTAGCTCTCGCACACGAACTCAATCAGCCGCTAAATGCAGTGAGCTCATACAACGAGGCCGCGTTGCGAATGTTGAATAGCGGCAACCCTTTTCCCGACAAGTTACAACATGCCTTGACTTCCAGCGTGCAGCAGTCTGAGCGGGCAGGCAAGGTGATGCGCGATTTGATAGCGTTTTTGGTCAAAGGTCATCATCCCCTCGCAAAAGAAGCCCTCGATATCAACGTGGTAGTACGACAGACACTCGTTGATATGTCTGAGGAGGCCCGTGCCGGAGAGATCACCCTTGTAACCGACCTGTGTGAGAGCCTTAGACCGATCTTTGCACATCGCCTGCACATCGAGAAAGTTCTATGCAATCTGCTTCGTAACAGTGTTGAAGCGATACTTGGCAGTAATCTCGCTCACGGCACTATTACCGTCACTACAGCCTATCGAGGGGAATTCGCTTTAGTGACTGTTAGCGATAGCGGCCCTGGCTTTTCCATTGGGCAGGTCGAAAAGATCCTGGAGCCCTTCAATACTTCGAAAAAAAGAGGCGTTGGTATGGGGCTGCCGGTGAGTCGAGCACTCGTCGAGGCGCATGGCGGGAAGCTGTGGGCGGAAACGGGTGGAGGTCCAGTTTTTTGCTTCACTGTTCCTTTCGCGCGATGAGTACACCGTTGGTTTACATTGTGGATGATGATCCCGCCGTTCGCGACAGTGTCGCACTGCTGTTAAATAGCGCGCACATTTGCGCAAAGGCTTATTGCAGTGCGAGGGCGTTTCTGCTTGACTTTCATGGCAGTATGGAAGGCTGTCTGCTTCTTGATATTCGTATGCCGGAGATGGGTGGGCCCGAGCTTCAACTGGAACTGCTGAGTCGCGGATCTTTGCTACCCGTCATTTACTTATCCGCATATGGCGATGTTCCCACCACGGTCCAGGCCATAAAAAACGGTGCTGTTGACGTCCTTACTAAACCAGTCAATCCGCAGTCCTTACTAGACAATGTTCAAGAGGCATTTAAGCTCTATGAAACTCGTGCAGCGGGGCAAAAAACTCTGGCCGATGTACGCCGCAAGCTTGCCTTGCTAACCCATCGCGAGTACGAGATTCTGACCCTCATTGTCAATGGGGAGTCCAGTAAAAAAGTTGCCCGAAAGCTCAACATTAGTTTTCGCACGGTTGAAGTTCATCGTACTCATATTTTGCAAAAACTAGACGTAGACTCGCTCTTGGCTTTAACCGCAGTAGCGGATGCCTGTGGCATTGCGACCGGTCGTATCATGGCGCCGCACAGCATGGATGTGCGAAATAAATGAACCAGTGCGATGAAGGTCTGCAAAGTCCGTGTAGAGCAACTTATCTACGTGTGCATACGGATTCCTCAACGCGTCCTGATAAGACATAATTATTGACAAATAGAGATAAGACCACTTGCAAGCGCATGCATGGTCGGAATAGTCGGTGATGAGGG
>JANLRI010000209.1:0-4616 GCA_031361565.1 Betaproteobacteria bacterium
TTTCTTGGCTGCCATCTCGTCAAGCTTTAAGTTCTCAAGGATGTGTACGCCATTGATCACCAGAAAGATTTGATGGCCTGGCAAGCTCAAGTCTTTGTCTGGGTTCGGCGAAACTTCGACTGGCCAGTTATCCGAGCCGACCAATAAAGGGTCCTGTTTGACTAACCATTCGGCCGCTGCCGTCCCCACACCAGGGGTGGATTTCACGAAGCGCGCGTTGTCCTTGCCATAGAGCTTGCCCCAGCCTGTATTGATAATGATGGCATCTCCTGCATTGATTTTCACCCCTTGCTTGACCAATGCGCCTTCGAGATCGGCCACGGTGATTTCATAAGTGTCACCCAGCATTTCAACGCCCTTGAAGGCCGCGATGTCAAGCATCACGCCACGGGCAAATAGCATGCCTACTTTCTCTACACCTAGTTTGGTGAAGCCGGAACGCGTCGAAATGTCGTCGAGTTTGAAGCAGTTGTAAAGGGAGTTGCCCAGCGTCTGGTGGGCAAAACCATCGAACTGGGTTCCGATCTGTCCGAATTCGCCCGTCATAATTTCTTCGTTGCTGCCACGGGTGTTGGCACCAGGATTCATGAAGGTGCGCTTGGTTTGCATATTCATGATGCGAGGACCAAAAAACGGCATGGTTGGTCCGAGCACATGACCCATTTCGATGACTTCACCGGTTTTGATTAGACGGGCACCGCGCAATACTGTTTCAGGATTCTTCATGTGATTGCCCGACCCACGTTCATCGCCTACACCCCATTTCGAAGGGCAACGCTGCGCTTCGGTCGGAGGGCGCCACTGCGCGCTGGCGATGAGCGGAACCGAAAGAAGGGCGGCGGCGATAACGAGGATGGCTTGTCTCATGATTTTCCTTTTAAGAATATATTTTCCTGCGAGCTAACCATCTTACTCACGATTTGATGAAAAATTTATTCAACGGTCCGCTTTCGCGCTCACCCAGCGACACCGAGAAAAACGACCCGTCGCTTCCAGCCGCGACCTAGACTAACCCGCTTCGGCCCCTAACGCAGCCACCCGCGCAGGATCGGCCACCCATTCGCTCCAAGACCCTGGATATAGCCGACTGCCTTTTAGTCCGGCATGTTCCATTGCCAAAAGGTTATGACAGGCAGTCACTCCTGAGCCGCACTGATGAACGAATTCACTTGGCGCCCGTCCATTTAGGAGGGCACGAAACTCGGCGGATAACACTTCAGCAGGCTTGAAAATGCCATCGGGCCGAAGATTGGTTTGAAAGGGGCGATTAATCGCTCCGGGAATGTGTCCAGCGCGCGGATCGATCGGCTCCACCTCGCCACGATAGCGCTCCGCCGCGCGAGCATCCAAAACCTGAAACTCATGAGTTTTAAGGTTGGCCTCGACTTCGGCGACCGTGACTGAGGGCATCAGCGAAGGCGCTTGGGTGAAGGTACCTTTGTGAGGGTGATCAGGCGAATGCTTGGATTGAGGAAATCCCATTTTGATCCAGGCCGCAATGCCTCCGTCGAGCACCGCGACATGCTCATGGCCTAACCACTTCGCCATCCACCAGAGTCGCCCGGCGTACATACCGCCCTGACCGTCGTAGGTCACGAGCTGCTGGCCTTTTTTTAGACCGATACGTTGCAAAACACCTTCCAACTCGTCACGGGTCGGGAGTGGGTGACGACCATTGCTACCGGTTTTTTCACCAGCAATATCGTCATCTTGATGCAGGAAAAACGCGCCAGGAATGTGGCCTTCCTCATAGGCGGCGAAGCCAGCGTCGTGTATTAAGAGGTCATGTCGGCAGTCAACGACTACACATCGGTCTATCGCGACGGCCAATTGTTCGGCCGAAATAAGGGTGGTGTAGAAGTTTTCTTGAAGCATGACCTACCTTGCAAAATCAACAAGGTAAGTGTACCTCCGCTAGCGCATTTCGCGGCGGTAAAACTCATGAAAATGCTGCATTCCATCCTCCATCGGACTTTGATAGGGGCCGACCTGATTTTCACCGCGATTCATCAGCGCCTCACGCCCCGCATCCATGCGTAAGGCTATCTCGTCGTCCTCGACACAGGTTTCCATGTAGGCCGCTTGGTGGGCTTCCACGAATTCGCGCTCAAATAGGGCGATTTCTTCCGGGTAGTAAAACTCAACAATATTCTTGGTTTTACGTGGCCCATCAGGGATGAGCGTGGAAATCACTAAAACATTCGGGTAGGCCTCAATCATCACACCAGGGAAATAAGTAAGCCAAATGGCCCCAAATTTTGGTAACTCGCCTCCGTTATAGCCCAGGACCTGCTCGTGCCAACGTTTGTACACCGTAGAACCTGGGGCCGCCAAGGCTTCGTGAATGCCCACGGTTTGTACTGAAAACCAATCGCCGTAATTCCATTGCAGATCCCGGCAGGTCACAAACTGACCCAGGCCTGGGTGGAAAGGGGCGACGTGATAATCCTCAAGATAGACTTCGATGAAACTTTTCCAGTTGTAGGCACAGTCGTGGTGAATCGTGCGGTCCAGCTTGTAGTTTGAAAAGTTCAGTACATCTCCAAGACCTACCGAGGCTAGATCGGCTGCGATGTCGCGCGGGCCTTCGAAGAGCAGGCCGCGCCAATTCTGGGTCGGGTAGTTTTGAAGATTGAGGCAAGGGGACTGCTCAAAATGCGGTGCACCCAAGAGCTGTCCGTCCCTACCGTAAGTCCAGCGATGCAATGGGCACACGATGTTAGGTGTATTGCCCTGACCTTTGAGCATGATGGCTTGACGATGCCTACAGACATTCGACAGTAACTCAATGCCAGTTTCGCTTCGAATCAAGACCCTGCCTTCTTTTTCAGCAGACAGGGCGTGGTAATCACCCCTTTCAGGCACGCAGACTTCATGGCCAAGGTAGCTTGGCCCGCGTTTGAACAGGCGTTGCAGCTCGCGCTGATACACCGCCTGATCGAAATAACTGGTAACTGGAAGCTGCGCAGAAGACGGCGCTAAGAACTCCCGACGACCCAGATCCGACATCCCGTACACCTCCCGACAAAGAGAAATCACAGCAAAAGAGCTGAAGGATTGAACCTCGCTGTCGTGGGAAAGTTGAATCACACGACGCGAGGCCGGGAGGATACCCTAAAATGTCGGTTTAGCGACGGCGCGATGCGCTCTTAAGGGCCAAAATTGGTTAAAAAAACCTCGAATGAATCCTCCAATGTCGAGGCTTCAACGAATCTTCATCGAGATGCTCTGTCCGAGACTGAGGCCGCCGCTCGGGCGGTGCCGTTTGAGCAAGCGCTGTCAGAGTTAGAGCGAATTGTCCACCAAATGGAAAACGGCAGTCTGAGCCTGGAACAGTCTTTGGCGTCGTATCGGCGCGGTGTGGCCTTGGTGGCGTCCTGCCGGGAAAGCCTAAATTCGGCTCGACAACAGGTCAAAATCTTAGAGGGCGACCTGATGAAACCGTTTGATTTTGAGCGTGAAGATTGACTCATTTAAAGAGAGCGCTTGAGATGTCTGCTGATTCTTTCGATTCAAACTCAATGCCCTTCGATCTTTGGGCGAAAGCGATGGCTGATCGTAGTGAAAAGAGCTTGGCGGAAGTTTTGCCGGCCGCGAGTGCCCATCCGGCAGCCTTGCATGTAGGGATGCGCTATGCGGTTTTGGGAGGCGGCAAGCGCGTGCGCCCTTTGCTGGTGTATGCCACAGGTGCTTTGTCGGGTGCCTCGCTCGAAGTCTTAGATGGCGCCGCCTGCGCGGTCGAGCTCATCCATGCCTATTCATTGGTACACGATGATCTGCCGTGCATGGATAACGACGTGCTGCGACGAGGTAAGCCTACCGTCCATGTCGCTTTCGGCGAAGCCAATGCCTTACTTGTTGGGGATGCACTGCAGGCCTTGGCGTTTTCTGCACTGGTGGCGCCGCTGATGACTCGTGAAAACGAAGCGCAAAAAGAGGCGTCTTCTGGTCATCCTCAGGCAAGTTCACCCGTGGCGGCGATGGTACGGGAACTTGCGCTTGCTGCGGGCTCTTTCGGCATGGCTGGGGGGCAGGCCATTGATTTAGCAGCGGTCGGCAAATCTTTGAATCGGGACCAATTGCAACTGATGCACCAGTTGAAAACTGGTGCCCTGTTGCGGGTCTCGGTCCGGCTTGGGCTACTGGCCGGCGGCCCATGCTCGGCGGAGGATCCAAACCTTCCCCAGTTGCGGGCTTTAGACGGGTTAAAATCCGGCGCTGGGCGTTTTGCGCAAATGCAAGCGGCGCTGGAAATTTATAGCGCCAAGATTGGTTTGGCTTTTCAAGTTGTAGACGATATTCTCGATGTCGAGGCCGATTCGGCTACTTTAGGGAAAACGGCGGGTAAAGACCAAGAGCAGGGCAAACCCACCTTCGTCTCTTTGATGGGGCTGGGCGAGGCGAAGCAACTAGCGAGCGATTTGCATACACAAGCCTTGGCGGCCATTGAGCCCTTCGGAAAATCAGCCCTAAGGCTTGCGCAATTGGCCGATTTAATCGTGCTGAGGAAATCATAATGACGGATAGCATTAAGAACAATTCATCGCCTGATCCAACCGGCGCTTCAGCCTCGGCCGATTTTAGCCTGCTCAAGCAGGTCAACATGCCTGCGGATG
>JANLRI010000211.1:0-3378 GCA_031361565.1 Betaproteobacteria bacterium
AACATCACCGCAGTGCCGTTCTCGCGACAAAGTTTTTTGAGCAGGCTAATGATCTGGGCCTGAATCGAGACATCGAGGGCAGTGGTGGGTTCGTCTGCGACGATGAGCTTGGGATCGGCTGCTAGTGCAAGTGCAATCACGACCCTTTGACGCATACCACCAGAGAACTGATGCGGATAGTGTTCGATGCGCTCCTGCGCCGCGGGAATGCCCGTGGATTTGAGCAGATCGATGGCGCGCTGGCGGGCCTGCGCTTGAGTCAGTGGCAGATGGGTTCGAATGGTCTCGATCAATTGCCTGCCGACGGTATAAAGCGGGTTGAGGGAGGTCAGCGGGTCTTGAAAAATTGCGCCAATTTCACGGCCTCGAACCTTGCTCATCGCATCCGGCGCAAGATTGTCGATGCGACGACCGTTCATGTGAATTTCACCTGAAGCGATGCGCCCAGGCGGCTCCAGCAGGCCGATGATGGCGGCGCCGGTCAATGATTTACCTGCTCCCGATTCGCCGACCACGCCAAGCACTTCACCTTCGGCAATATCGAATGAAATGTCATCCAGCGCCGTCAATGTTCCGCGGCGAGTCGGGAACTCCACCTTGAGATGTTTTACTTCGAGAAGGGTCTTCATTATTGCAACTTGGGGTTCATTGCATCGCGCAGCCAGTCGCCTAAGAGATTGACCGACATACAAAGCAGAATCAGTGCAAGACCCGGAAAGACCACCAGCCACCATTCGCCGGAGAATAGAAAATTATTGCCGTTGAAAATCATCGTGCCTAAGGACGGTGAAGTAGGCGGCACACCGACACCGAGAAATGACAGGGTAGCCTCCGCGATGATGGCCTGAGCCACGTTGATTGTGCCGATCACCATCACCGGACCAAGCACATTGGGCAGTACATGGCGCCACATAATTTTGAGAGAGGGTACGCCAATTACACGCGCGGCTTGCACGTACTCTTTATTTTTCTCGACAAAGGTTTGGCCGCGAATGGTGCGTGCGTAGTCAGGCCATTTCGACAAACCAATCGAGAGAATCAGGATGCCTAAGGCCAGCGAGGTTTCTCCGCTACCTTTGGGAATGAGCGCTTGCGCGACACCGTTGATCAACAGCGCGATCAAGATCGCAGGAAAGGAAAGCTGAACGTCGGCGATGCGCATAAGCAGTGCGTCGAGGCGACCTCCCACGTATCCCGAGAGTAGGCCGAGTAAGACCCCAATCGCCATCGATAGCAATACCGAGGCCAGCCCGACGAACAGTGACACTCGTGAGCCGTACAAGATGGTTGACAGTACGTCGCGGCCTTGATCGTCGGTGCCGAGCGCAAAGGTCCACTGTCCGCCTTTTGAAAATGCAGGCGGGATGAGAGAGTTGTTCAGACTGAGAGTCGCTAAATCATAGGGCTGATGTGGCGCGATCCAAGGAGCGAGAGCCGCTCCGAGAATCAGAATCAAGGCAACAATCGCGGCCCCGATAGCGACAGGGCTTCTCTTGAAATTGTATAAAAGATCGCTATCGAGAAAGCCCGCTCCGATCACTTAAGAACCGTCCACTTCAAATCGTTAAAGTTATCAGCGCGCTGAATCAAATTCACGCTTTTCTTCATGCCCCAAGCTAAGGCTTGTTGATGCAGCGGCAAGTGACCGATTTCGTCCGCATGAATCTTGAAAGCCTCGGCGATCATGCCGTTACGTTTGACTTGATCGGTTTCAGAGGCAATTTTGGCGGTGAGCTCGTCAAGCTTGGCGTTGCTGAAGCTACCTAGATTGAATTGACCGCGGCCTCCAGGAGCCGGGCTGGCCATTAAGGCATTCAGTGCGTTGTGAGAGTCGTAGGTACCAGGAGTCCAGCCCAACATGTAAAACGAGGTATTGCGGCTTAATATTTTTGGGAAGTAGGTGGCTTTGCTCTCGGCCTCGAGATTAATTTTGATATTGATCCTGGCCATCATGCCAGCGATCGCCTGGCAGATTTCACCGTCGTTCACATAGCGATCATTCGGGCAATTCATCTTCACTTCAAAACCGTTCGGGTAACCGGCATCCGCAAGGAGCTTCTTGGCAGCCTCCGCATCGAAGGGAATGCGTTTGTTGAGATCGGCATTGAAGCCTCGAATGCCGGGCGCAACCATCAAACCTGTGGGCGTTGAGGCACCCCGCATGATACGGGTCTTGATGGATTCGATGTCGATGGCCTGGTAGAAGGCCTGACGTACTCGTTTATCTTTGAAGGGATTCTTGCCTTTGACGTTGGAGAACAGTAACTCGTCGCGGGACTGATCCATGCCCAGGAAGATCGTGCGTAGCTCAGGGCCTTGCAGCATCTTCAGGTTGCCGTTTTGTGCCAAACGAGCGACGTCCTGGACAGGCACGGGCTGCATCATGTCGATTTCGCCAGAGGCCAGGGCGGCCACGCGGGTTGAGTCGTTACCAATCGGGGTGAAGATCGCTTCCTCGATATTCGAATCGATTTTAGTCCAATAGCTTAGGTTGCGCACCAGGACCGTCCGCACCCCAGGATCTCTAGATTTCAAGCGATAGGGGCCAGTACCATTCGCCTTGAAAGAAGCTGTGTTTTCAACACCCTTACGCTTATCGACTGGCATTTCGGCTTTGTTTTCTTCACACCATGTTTTGTTCATGATGTAGACCAAGGCCACCACGTTCGGCAAAATCGGGAAGGGTGCCTTGGTGGTGATTTCGACCTTATGTGAATCGAGCTTCTTCACAGAGGTGACGTCGTTGGTGTAGGACTTCATGTCCGAGCTACCTTGCTGGGTGCGCGCGAAGGTAAAAACTACGTCATCTGCAGTGAAGGGGTTGCCATTGTGGAAGGTTACGCCTTTGCGCAATTCAAACACCCAAACATTGGGGCTTGGGTTCGTCCAACTTGTGGCCAGAGCTGGTACTAGCTCCAGGTTCTTGCCCAAGCCAGTGAGGCCTTCATACATGTTGCCCAGCACGCTCAACTGTAGCGACTCATTCAGTGAGTGCGGGTCCATTGATAAGGCATCGCCTTGGTCGGCAAACTTATAAGTCTTGGCCATTGCGACCGGAGCTGTGGCCGCGCTAGCGGCGATAAGGCCAAGACCCATGAACGTACCTAGTGCCAGGCGCGCGCCTAGCGATTTCAATCGAAAATTTCTCATCAAGACTCCTTGTTCCATTTTTAAATTTTATTCAAAAGTTTGTGGCGACGATTCGTTGCGGATGATCGCCGATTTTCCTTGCCCCTACGCGGCCAACCAACGTTCGCTCAGCCTTGAAAGCAGAGCCGCTCCCAGGGGCAGGATGTTGTCATTGAAGTCAAAACGAGTGTTGTGTAAGAAGCAGCCCGCCTCGCCACCCCCTTGACCGATCCGAAAGTATGCACCGGG
>JANLRI010000228.1:0-2228 GCA_031361565.1 Betaproteobacteria bacterium
GCCGAATCGACATGATAGGCCCGTCTATCGACAGCGGCGGAATAATCGCGTTCACCCGCGAGCCGTCTGGCAGCCGTGCGTCCACCATCGGACTGGACTCGTCAATTCTCCGACCCACCCGAGAGACAATTTTGTCAATGATTTTCATGAGATGCGCGGCGTCTTGAAAACGCACATCAGACAACTCTAGTTGGCCACGCCGTTCAACATACACTCGATCATGGCGATTCACCAAAATATCAGAAATGGACGGGTCTGCAAGTAATGCCTCGAGCGGCCCCAGCCCCAGCATTTCATCTCGAATGTCCTTAACAATCTGCCGACGTTCAAGATCGTTGAGTGACACCTGCTCATCATTCAGGATCACCTCAACGAGGAGCCGCAGTTCATCGTTCAGTTGGTTCGACTCTAAAGACTGAAGCCTTCCAAGGTCGATTCGGTCTAAAAGTGTCTGATGAACTCTCTGGCGAAGTTCGTAATAGCCCTTACGGGGAGGCACCTGCCCCCTTGAATCTATGCCAGAGGCACTCATTCCACTTTGGGGTAAGGGGTTGGCTTGCTCTATTCGCTCACGCAAACTCATGATCTATCCTCGTTTCCACAATCGATCAAGCCAACCCTTTTGGGTTGAACGTTCTACGCTCGCACTTTGAGCGAGCTTTTCCAGGCTTTTAGAGACGATGCCATTAGGCGCAGATTTCAAGATCGGAATGCCTTGATTGATTGAATGGGAAACTGACTTGTAGTGGTTTGGAATGATTTGATGAACCTTTATTCCCATCGCCAATTCGAGCTCATGAATTCCCAACTCGTCACTTTTTTCCCAACGATTCACAATGGGCTTTATTTTCGAATCTAGGTAATCAAGCGAACGGAACACTTCCAGTAGTCTTTTCGCATCCCTCACGAAGGGTAACGTTAGCTGTAAGACAGGAAAAATTTCGTTTGAGTGGTCCAAGGCTTTGATAGAGACCGCATCTAACGAGCGACCGACATCAAGGACGATCACATCAAAATTAGCGCGCGCGCAATGCAGCAACGCTTCTACATGTTGCGGGCCCACGCTTGTCGACTGGGTTGGATCCTCGCTCGACGCGATGATGCTTAAATTTGGTAAAGGTTTAATGGCGCTTGATTCGATGAGCCCGAGGTCGAGGCGCGTCAAATCTTTCACCATTTCAGCAAGCCCTGCATTTGCCTTGCGATCCGACAGAAATAACGCGGCATCACCGAACTGCAAATTAAAGTCGATTAAGAGAACTTTAAGAGGCCCCTTCTCGGCAAGTGCGTAGGCAAGATTACTCGCGATAAAGGTGGCTCCAGCACCACCTTTGCACGAAACGAGGCTCAACACCTTTGCTTGCTTAGCTCCCGAGCCCGAGCCTATGATGCGAACCCTTTCGAGAGCCGCGGCCATTTCCTTTTCGTCATCTGCACGATAAATGATTTCCTTAACGCCACTTCGCAGTGCGCTCAGGAGAAACTCGGCAGTCGGGTTGCTGGCTAGGGCGATAGGCACCACATTGGGGTGAAGGGCCATGAAGCGTACAAGTTGCTCAAGCTGCTCCAATGAACCGTCCTTACAGTCGACGAAAGCAATATCAACGTCTCGTGCGAGGCCATTAATCAAACTCATCTGACCTTGATGGTTAGTGACAGACGCATCCGCTTGAATCTTGAGGACCGTACTCCGCAAGATGTCATTGATCGCCATCTTTTCAGAAACCATCAGGTATCGCAAAACAGAACCTTTCTCTTGAAGCAGTTAAAAGCAAATTGCATTGGCAACACCGGAGGGTGTAGCTGTCGCCATGAACTCAGGCATGAGTGAAGTGGAGAAGGCAGGCAATGGAGCGTTGATCGCACCCAATGGAATCGAAAGATGAACACTGACACCCGCATTGATTGACACAGTGACAGGTCCGCCAGCGGCCGGTGGGGATATTGTGATGTCGGAAGCGCTCAATTGGGGCACTAAGGCAATCATCCTTGTTTTAATAACTGCATTCGCACCACTCCCGCAAACAACTGCTATTCTCGCTCCCAAACGGGTCGCTTCAACAGCCGTCGCATAGGTGTATCCGAGTCGCCCAAATTCCACCACACCCAAGACTAAGCCAAAAAAAAGTACAGCGCTTAAAGCAGTCTCAACGATCACCGAGCCTCTCTGGTGATTACGAACTAAATGCTTCTTCATGGGCCTAAAGTCCATAACTAGGGTTGCGCCA
>JANLRI010000229.1:0-4359 GCA_031361565.1 Betaproteobacteria bacterium
GACGTCGCGGCCTCTCGTGCCCATCGCTGGATACGCGGGGATTGGCAGCTCCTGCCTTTCCTCTTTCGTGCCCGGCGTTACCACTTAAGCGCATTAAGCCGTTGGAAGATTTTCGACAATCTACGCAGATCGCTCGTAGCGCCGATGTCGCTGGCACTCCTACTTTGTTCGCTTGAAGGTATAGGGCTTAGTCCTTCGACAACCCTGATGTTGATCTTATCGGCCTACTGCGGAGGGCCTATTATTGGCGCACTCGCGGGCCTGGCCACCCATCGCGAAGATCTTTCGAAGATTCGCTTTATTCATCAGGGCACAATCGATCTCACCCGTGCCCTCTTAGGTGGAGTCTGGCACCTGATACAGCTCTTGCAAAGTAGCATGCTGGCGCTAGACGCTATCGCCCGTGCGCTCTATAGAATGTTGCTTAGTCGTCAATACTTGCTCCAATGGACCACCGCCGATTCAGCCTTGGCCAGTGCGAAATCAGGACTTTCTGAAGTCATTTCATTTCACTGGAAAGAGCCAATTTTGGCCTCAGTCTTGCTCATAGGCCTATGGTTAACGGGATCTCCCTACAAACTATGGTCTGTCACGCTTTGCGTTTTATGGGCCGGCACTCCGATTTGGACCTGGTGGAGTATTCGCTCACGATCTAAGCAACTCGAGCCAGAATTAGCCCTTGAGGATAGGTCCCTTTTGAACGGCATTGCACGCGATACTTGGCGAATGTTCGAGCGCTGTATTACCGCCAGCGATCAATTCCTCCCTCCTGACAATTTCCAGACTGTGCCGTACGACATGATTGCGCACCGCACTTCGCCAACCAATATTGGACTCTATCTCTTGAGTGCCGTGTGCGCACGGGAATTTGGCTGGATCGGCACCATCGACCTCATACATCGTCTTGAACAAACTCTCGGCACCCTTGAAACATTGGAACGACATCGCGGCCACTTCTTCAATTGGTACAACACGCAAACCGGTGAAGTGCTTAGCCCGAAGTATGTTTCGACTGTGGACAGTGGAAATCTGAGCGGACATTTGCTGGCAGTTGCCCAGGCATGCATTGAACTGTCGAAATTTCCGATCAACTTTCGACAAGCGAGGCGCGCGCTTCAGATCTCTCAACAGCGATTGACCCCTCTTCTCGTTAGTTCCCAGGGGGCAATATCAATTGCTACTGGGTACGCGTCAAAGGACCATGCAATCACGAGACTTATAAGCCTGAGTGACCCGCTTGCCGACGCCAGCAATGACCCTCACAAATTCCTAAGTCTACTGGCGCAAGCTCGGGAAGAGTTAGCGATGGATGAACTCGGTCGTGAGCCCACTATGAACGGGGACACCTCAGGAACGCAACGCCAGTTAGAGTGGTGCTTGGTCGATCATGTTTCAATGCTCATCTCGGTGACGAATGATCTCATTTGGAATCCTGATCAAAGCTCGCTGACACTTAAAGCGATCGCCGCACGTTGCCAAAAGCTGGCATGGGAGGCTGATTTTAAATTCTTATACCATCGCAAGAGACATCTTTTTCACATCGGCTATAGAGTCGCAGAGCAGCAACTGGACTCAAGCTTCTACGACCTAGTGGCCTCGGAGTGTCGGCTTACTAGCCTTCTCGCAATTGCCAAAGGTGATGTTCCTTCCAGCCACTGGGCAACATTGGGTCGACCGTTTTATGCGCTGGGCATCCGCGCGGCGTTGCGCTCCTGGTCTGGCTCCATGTTTGAGTACCTCATGCCAGGTTTAATCTTGAATGAGCCATACGGAAGCATGTTGCGTGGCGCCTGTGAGGCAGCAGTGCGAGAACAATTTAGTTTTGCCAAGGCCCATGATGTCCCTTGGGGCATCTCTGAATCGGCTTACGCCGGCCGAGACAACACACTGGCCTACCAATACTCGCCTCAGGGGGTGCCGCGTTTAGCATTGCGTCGGACCCCGTCTGATGAACTGGTGATTGCCCCTTACGCCACTGCTCTAGCGACTCAGATTGACGCAAGACG
The DNA here is from genome assembly GCA_031361565.1 of Betaproteobacteria bacterium. Classification (GTDB taxonomy): domain Bacteria; phylum Pseudomonadota; class Gammaproteobacteria; order Burkholderiales; family Burkholderiaceae_E; genus JAPOKJ01. Next base: position 2,007 of record JANLRI010000229.1, read on the forward strand.
AGCCTGCCAAAACTTTCGGGCCCTTGCGCAACTTTGCCCGTCTACCAGGTATGGTTTCGTTGAATCCTTAGATTTCACGGCCGCAAGGCAGTCTGACGGAAGACGCTTCACACCCGTCTTTGCCTTCATGGCTCATCATCAAGGCATGACTATTGTTGCGCTTGCAAATACACTCTTAGAGGGATGCGCCCAGCGCTGGGCAATGAATGAGCCGAGGATTGAAGCGGTTTCCTCGATTCTTCAAGAAAAGGCACCTCGAGAGATCTCGACGCTCCATGCGTTGATGCCGGGTCGTCCAAGTTCTAGCTCTGAGTCGGGAGCACCTTCGTTCACGCGAGATGTGAGTCCAGGAGGCACAGCCGTAGAACCTACACACCTATTGAGTAACGGCAATTATAGTGTCGCAATAAGGGCCAATGGGGCGGGTTGGAGCAGGTGGGGCAAAACCGGTATTACGCGTTGGAGAGATGATGCACTTAGGGATGAACACGGAAGCTTCTTTTTTTTGCGATGGAACAGGCAGCCAAAACCCGTTTCTCTGACTCTGCATCCTGCGCCCGACCCTGCCGCCCACTATCACAGCACGTTTCACATTGATCGCGTCCGCTTTGAAGCCACCTGGGCTGATTTAAAGGCGACGACATCGGTGTGGGTAAGCCCGGAAGACGATATTGAATTTAGACAAATTGAGCTAGTCAATTTGAGTTTAAAAGCGCTCGAACTTGAGCTTCTCTCCGTGATCGAGCCCACTTTGACAGAACCAGGAGCAGACGAGGCTCACCCGGCCTTTTCCAACCTGTTTATTGGCGCCTCCTGGCTAGCCTCGGATCAGGCCATTCTGCTTAAAAGAACACCTCGCTTGAGCACAGAACGTGCCATTCAAGTGGCCCATTTTATAGCTCAAACCGACCCCAATATTCAGGAGGTAAAAGTTCAGACGGATCGAAGGAAGTGGCTGGGCAGAAACGGAACCGCCAGTAGCCCGCTCGCGCTGTTTCACTCGTCCGCCGATTCAGCCTTAGGAGCCGGGGAAATGGCCCAGGAGAATACCCCCTCGCCTCTCGGCACAGGTCTAGATCCCGTCGCTGCGCTATCAGTGCGCATCCGAATCCCCGTGGGCTCCAAAGTCCAGATGACCTTTTGCACAGCCGCGCATGACGATCCTGCAAAACTATGCACAGTCGTCGACAAATATCGTCAAGCAAGCCACGTGCAGCGAGCCTCTCTCATGTCGGGCACGCTGACCAACATAAGACTACGATCCCTGAGTATGCGTCCGGACAAATTTGCGGCGATTCAGTCACTTACAACATCACTCGTGCTAACGCTCACCAGGCCACGCCTTGTGGATGCAAACATTATTCCTACGCGAGCAAGCACGGTCGACCGACAAAGAATTTGGCGATTTGGAATTTCGGGTGACAAGCCCATTGTCCTGGTCTTTGCTGGAATTCCCGAGAGCCTCGGACTGGTGAGGTCCTTCGCTCAGGCCCTACAACTCTGGACCTGGGGAGGAGTGCCATGCGATCTTGTCGTTATAAACCGAGAGCCAGCCTCATACGAAATGGCCTTACAGCGAGAAATGGCAGCCTTACGTGATCGACACTTAGCCGACACCGCACATAACGGCAATTCCGCGATTACTGGTTTTCACCTGTTACGTTCCAACGAACTCACGTCGGAAGAGCTTGAAAGCCTGCAGGCACTCAGTTGCCTTAAATTCTTAGCCGATGGTCGACCGCTTGTCTATCATGTTCAGGCCTTACGGGATCTGCACGAAAGCGACTTTGATGAGAGACACGAAGGTACCAGGACACCGGTCAATCGAACACAATCCAGCGGCTTAGAAGTTTCCCCCTCGCAAGGGGAATTTTCCGATAACGCCAGCGAGTTTAAATTTCAAGTCGGTGGAGATAGCAAACCTCAGAAGCCATGGATCAATGTACTTTCCAACCCTCATTTTGGAGCCCAAATTTCGGAGTCGGGTGGCGGTTACACCTGGGCTGGAAATAGTCGTTTGAATCAACTCACACCCTGGTCCAATGATGCGGTCGCGGACCCTCCGAGCGAATGGTTCTTAATACAAGATCGCCGTACGCTCAAGACCTGGAGCATCTCACCGTGCGCCTGGGCGGCTGATAAGGCTATGTATCGAATTTCCCACGGACAAGGCTATACGACAATAGAGCATGAGTTCAATGATCTCAAAGTAAGCGCTTCATGGTGTGTAGACGTAAGCCGTTCCGTAAAACACGTGACCATCAAAGTCCGAAACACAGGAAGTCGAACCCAGCATTTACGCCTGACCGGCCTGGCAGAATGGGCGATGGGAGCAAACCGAAGCGCTCGCAGC
>JANLRI010000451.1:0-6220 GCA_031361565.1 Betaproteobacteria bacterium
GTATTCTTCCTGGCATTCTTTCTTGACTTCTTCGAGATCGCCTTCATCATCGTGCCTTTGTTGGCACCGGTGGCCGACAAGCTTGGTATTAACTTGATTTGGTTTGGTGTGCTGCTGTGCGTCAATATGCAAACCTCGTTCATGCATCCACCGTTTGGTTTTGCATTGTTCTATTTGCGAGGGATTGCGCCTAAGGAAGTAGCCTCCAAAGAGATTTATTTGGGCGCGATTCCCTGGGTCATCATGCAACTTATATTGGTCGCGGTAGTGATCTTCTGGCCAGCTTCGGTGACCTACTGGCTGGACAAAGATACCACCGTCGATATCGATAAGGTCAAGCTCGATATCCCGGTGGAAGACCAGCGCAAGGAAGCTAAAGACCCGGCACTCGAAATGATGCAGCAAAATGGCGGTTCTACCGCCCCGGCCGCTCCGGCACCTGTCGATAAAGAGGATCCCGCGAAAGCGATGATGGATTCTGCGGCGAAGGATGGAGCCAAGAAGCCCTAGGGTGTTTATGAGTGATGTCGTCGCACCCAATGGTCCCTCAAAGGATAGGGTCGCCATGCCTCCTGAGTCTCTTTCTCAAGGAAAGCTAGACCCTTGCGCCGAGCTATTGCCGGATCGGATGTTCGCAACGGCCTTGGTGGGGCCATCGTACAGCCGCGGCATAAAATTTCTGCTGCTTGGAATGCTCACCCAAATGGCGATGTTGGCTTTCTCAACCCGTGAACGTTGGGGGACAATTAGCTGGGAGCTTTGGCTATTCATTGCCTTGGCGATGATTCCAGTGATCTCTTGGTCTTGGTACATTCTCGTCGGCAAGACTACCCTCGATCATAAGGGCTTGCGACGACAGGTGCCTTTTAACCAAATGGGCTATGATGTGCGGTGGCATGAGGTCGCCGCGGTGCGGTATCTGAAGCTACCGATTGGCAGTCGGCTCATTGTGAAGACATCGTCGCCGGGGCCAGCGAAGACGTTTCAAGCCGGCAATGACGTGATGCGCGACGCTTTTCTTCGCTTAGAGGCGCTCTACAAACCGCACAAAGCTTAATGAACCCTCTTACAAATCGCGTTCGGTCTGTTGCGAAGGCGGCTAAAATCCGCTAACGACGGTGCTCGTATGCTCGACTTGAGGCGGGCTGGCAAAGCAGTGGCCAACGAGGCCACGCCAGCTTTGGAAGTCGGCCGATTCGCGAAATGCGACGGTATGGTCCTCAATAGCATTCCAGCGTACGCAAAGACGATAGACGAGGGGGCTTTCAATGCCTTTCTGAAGTTCCATGCCCTGGCAACCTTTGGCGCGCTTGAATAACTCAGCCGCTTTGCCTACATTAGTCTCAAACTCGATTTCAGTGCCCGCTTTGATTGTAATTAGTGCGATTTCGTGAATCATCTTCGGCCCTTAAAAAAGCCCCGCATCGCGGGGCTTGAGAGAAATACCCCGAAAGGTACTTGAGTACGGCTAAGAATCTTTGAATTACAGCTTCTGGCTTTGCATGAAGTCGTCGAAAGCTGCCTCGGAGAAGCGGAACCACTGAACCATTTGGTTACGAGCGCCCACATAGTCGTCGTACACTTTTTTCCAGTTTGCATTCTTGGCGGAGAGTTCAGCATACAACTCGTTTGCGGCCTTAAACGCGCCATCCATAATGGTTTTGTCGAAACGGTGAACCTTTGTGCCACCAGCGATCAAACCACGTAGAGCGGCGTTGTTCTTGTAGTCGTATTTGGCCTGCATGTCATGGTGAGCCCAGGCTGCAGCGCATTCAAGAGCAGCTTGATAGTCCTTTGGAAGAGCGTCGTAGGCTTTTTTGCCCACATACAGGCTGATCGCAGGACCTCCTTCCCACCATCCTGGATAGTAGTAATGAGGGGCAATCTTGTTGAAGCCAAGCTTGGCATCATCGTAGGGACCTACCCACTCAGCGGCATCAATTGTGCCTTTCTCAAGCGCCGGATAGATATCGCCGCCAGGAATGTTTTGAGGAACCACGCCGATACGTTCTGCAACCTTACCGGCAAACCCGCCGATACGCATTTTGAGGCCTTTCATTTCGCCGAGGTTTTTGACTTCCTTGCGATACCAGCCACCCATTTGAGCGCCAGTATTGCCCATAGGGAAGTTCATGATGTTATACGGTGCGTAAAACTCGCGCATGAGTTTTAGGCCGTTACCCTCGTAATACCAGGCAGTCATCTGACGGCTGTTCATTCCAAACGGAATGGCGCAATCCAGCGCAAACGTTTCATCCTTACCAAAGAAATAATAGGGTGCAGTCGACGCCGCTTCAATGGAGCCTTGCTGAATTGCATCTACAACGCCAAACGCCGGCGTAATTTCGCCAGCGGCATGTGTAGAAATAACGAACTTTCCACCCGTAAGCTGGGATACTTTTTCTGCAAACACGGGGCTTACGCCGTACAGAGTATCCAGAGCCTTAGGGAAGCTAGAGCTCAGGCGCCAACGAACGGCGGGTTGAGCGCTAATGATCGCAGGCGCAGCGAGCACTGCCGTGGCTGCGCCACCGACTGCTGCTTTATTGAGGAAGGAACGGCGTTCCATTGTCATAGTGTCTCCAAATCAATCAAAGTTGGTAAAACGAGAACCGCCGACTATTCTAGCTGAACTACCGGCTCGCTCCCAAATCTCTTTACGGCTTATTCGGGTTTATCCTTAGCCTTACTTCAAGCGCTTCAGCGCAGCGGCCGCTTGGGCCGAGACTTGCTGCGGTGCAGTACCGCCTAAATGGTTTCTGGCCGTGACCGAACCCTCCAGTTTCAGTATTTCGTAAACGTCTGCACTAATCAAAGGCGAAAATGTCTGAAGCTCAACCAGGCTCAAGTCGCTTAGGTCTTTAGAGGCATCGGCTGCTTTACGTACGGCATGCGCCACGGCCTCATGGGAATCTCTAAACGGTAGACCTTTCTTGACCAGGTAATCCGCCAAGTCGGTGGCGGTAGAAAAACCTTCGGCGGCAGCTTGTAACATTCGCGCCGCCTTCACCTGTATACCGGAAACCATTTCCGCAAAAATTGTCAAGGTATCGGACAGCGTATCCACCGTGTCGAAAAGCGGTTCTTTATCTTCTTGATTATCTTTGTTATAGGCCAGAGGTTGGCCCTTCATGAGCGTCAATAAGCCTACCAAATGGCCTGTTACTCGGCCTGTTTTGCCGCGCGCTAATTCCGGAACGTCCGGATTTTTTTTCTGCGGCATGATCGACGAGCCGGTGCAAAAACGGTCGGGCAAGTCAATGAAGCCCACGCGTGGGCTCATCCATAGGATAAGCTCTTCTGAAAGGCGTGAAATATGAATCATCACGAGACTTGCCGCTGCGCAAAATTCAATCGCGAAATCCCGGTCCGACACAGCGTCAAGCGAGTTTTGGCACACGCCATCGAAGCCCAAGGTTTTCGCAACTCTTTCTCGGTCAACCGGGTAGGAGCTGCCAGCAAGAGCCGCCGCCCCGAGCGGCAGGCGATTGACACGCTTGCGAACATCGTGCATGCGCTCCTCATCCCTAGCGAACATCTCAACATAGGCCATGAGATGATGGCCAAAGGTCACCGGCTGAGCGACCTGTAAGTGCGTGAAGCCCGGCATAATGGTCGCCGCATGGGCGCTGGCTACCGTCGCTAAGGCGCGTTGCAAGGCGCGCAGCAAATCGGCAATACGATCAATTTCAGCGCGCAACCACAGGCGAATATCGGTGGCGACCTGATCGTTTCGCGAGCGTGCGGTATGCAGCCGTTTTCCAGCGTCGCCACCCCCTGCGTCGCTAATGATTTTGATCAGTCGCGCCTCGATATTCAGGTGCACATCCTCCAGATCGAGCTTCCACTCGAAAGTACCTGCCTCGATCTCGGTGCGGATTTTCCCCATGCCTTTTTGAATCGAGGCAAGGTCCTTGGCTTCTAAAATACCCACGGCGTGCAACATTTCTGCATGAGCGAGCGAGCCTTGGATGTCGGCGAATGCGAGTCGTTTATCGAAATTGACGGACGCGGTGTAGCGTTTCACCAACTCTGAGACCGGTTCTGAGAAGCGCGCGGACCAAGCTTCACCTTTTTTTGCAAATTGATCGTTCATAAACTTTGATTTAATGGGCCAACGTGGCAGAATCATGCGAGAAAACAATGCCTTATCGGCATGTTCTAGAGTTTTTTCTTAACGGCTTCCTGAATGAATGATTTGATCCGAAGACAAACCGATGGCGCTGCACTACCCATCATTCCGGATTGCTGCAATTTGGGCACCATTTTACGGGTGATGGGCATTATGGCCATCTTGCTGCTGATTGCGTCAGGCGTGGTGATCGAATCCAGTACCTGGACACTCAAAGCTTACGTCGCGAAAGTCGGCGTAATGGCCGCAGTGGGCGTGCCCGCGACCCTCATCATCATGGCGTTGCTGTGCCCCTTGCGTAAGCTGGTCAATGGTCGTGAACATTGGCGGCAATGGGCGCTTGGTTTGTCAGTGACCATGATCGTGACATTCTTCTGTGTTGGCGTTCAGTCCTATGCCTTTGAGCCTAACGTTGATCATCCGTTTCTGACGGCGTTGCCCATTACACTTCTCTCCGCTCTTATTGCTGCTGGTTTTTTTGAGTGGCTACGCCTGCGTCAAATCGCCCTGCAACCCTCCCAAGCAGAAGGTCGCTTACAAGCCCTGCAGGCACGTATTCGGCCACATTTTCTGTTCAATAGCCTAAACACTGTACTTGGCCTGATGCGCAGCGATCCCCGTCGTGCTGAAAAAACCTTGGAAAATTTGGCTGACCTGTTTCGTGTCTTTATGCGTGACAGCCGCGAGTTGGTGCCGCTTGACGAAGAGATTTTGCTGTGCAAAGAATATTTGGCCATTGAGAAGCTCAGGCTGAGTGACCGCTTAGACGTCATGTGGGCCATTGATGATATGCCGGGCGATGCGCTCTTGCCGTCGCTGCTGTTGCAGCCCTTGGTTGAGAACGCGGTGCATCACGGCATTGAGCCGCGCATGGATACCGGCACAGTGTTGATCTCAATTTCCAAACCAGGCGACAAGGTCCGCGTGGAAATCAGCAACCCCCTGCCGGAACCTGATCCCAACAATACTGCGAAGAAGCGCCCCAGTAACAACATGGCGCTTTCAAATGTGCAAGAAAGGCTGGCTTTGACCTTCGATGTTGAAGCTTCAATACAATATGGCCCGGAAGACGGGCAGTTTCGAGTTCTAGTTCAATTCCCGTACAAAAAAGAAAGAAGGCAAAGAGATGTCAGAAGTAACCACGATCCTGATCGTTGACGACGAGCCGGTAGCCCGCTCACGCATGCGTGAGCTGTTAGCCGATCTATCGCCGAATTTCCCCCATAAGATTGTTGGTGAGGCGGGTAACGCTCCCGACGCCTTGTCGCAGATCGATGTGGCTCAGCCGCAAATTGTGCTGCTCGATATTCAAATGCCGGGTATGACGGGCATTGAATTGGCCAAGCATATTGCAGCGCGTTCGCAGTCGACCGAAAATCCACGCCGTATGCCCCTAATTATTTTCGCAACGGCCTACGACGAGTTCGCGGTCGAAGCCTTCACTGTGCGGGCGATTGACTATCTCCTTAAGCCGGTCAAGGCCGAGCGCTTAATGCAGGCTCTGCAACGAGCGTTGACGCGCTTGCCGCAGGATGAACTCAGCTCAATAGATCAATTGGCTCGTGCCACGAATACGCGTCGTCGTCACCTGTCAGTGCATGAGCGTGGTCGCGTGATCCTGGTCCCGTTGGAGACTGTCATCTATCTCAAGGCCGAGCTCAAGTACATCACGGTGCGCACCAAGGAACGTGAGTTTTTGATCGAGGAGTCTTTGTCGTCCCTCGAAGAAGAATTCAGTGACCGTTTTGTGCGTATCCACCGTAATGCCTTGGTGGCTCGTCCTTCTATTGCCGGCTTTGAGCGTGTTCAGCCCACAGGCGACGAAGAGGGTGGCGATCCCTATTGGCAGGTAGTGCTGCGCGAAGTGCAAGAACGTCTGCCCGTAAGCCGTCGCCAGTGGACTCACGTGAAGAACCTGGTGGCCTAGTGTCGCAAGCTGGCCTTGAGCGCAATCACCTCATTATTGCCTCGCGTGAAAGTCGCTTGGCAATGTGGCAGGCGGAGCATGTTCAGGCTCTCCTAAGCGCGAATGGTGCTGGGCCCAAAGTGGATATTCTCGGCATGACCACGGAGGGCGACCGCGTGCTC
>JANLRI010000245.1:0-2254 GCA_031361565.1 Betaproteobacteria bacterium
CGAGTAACTGAAAAACCATTTCACCACCCCAGGTTTCATTGTGAAAACGAATCAGTAACGTGTCTCGGGCCCATAAACCGCCGCCGCCCCAGGGGGTACTACCGGCACACTCATCCGCAAAAGTACATAGCACGTAGCGAGCCGCGATCGTGTTCTCGCGGCTGACTCCACGGGTCTCACAGTTTTTCTCGAATTGCTTGACCGACTCACTGAGTTGCTGGCGCAACATTTCAGGATTGGGATGTGCGGCCAGGTTACGAATTTCTGACGTTACCACCAGTAAAGGGTGGGCTGCCGAGAGAATCGGGTTGTGGCCAAAGCTTAGAACCGCGTCGTCCAGAGGTTCGCTCGACACAGCGGGACCCGCCGTCCTGTTCGGACCACTTAAAGACGAAGCAGTTCGCGCACCAGGTCTTGGCCTAACAATCGTGCGATCACTCTCCGAGGGACCGTCGGCGGGACTGTCGGCAGGTGCGGGAGGTGGTGTTTGATCGGCCATCACTAACCCTTGATTGCCCAGAACTCTAAGGTGACTCCGGGGAATTCGTCCTGCGGAACGTGAATACAGATGGCGCCAGAATTGGAGAGATCCGCCCACATCTCATGGGTTGTGTCCATTTGAAAATAACTGTACCCGGCGTGGAAGGGGATCTGACGTGGTGCCACGGGCAAGGCTCGCAGCCCGATGCCCGGCAAATTGAGGTTGACTAAATTTCTAATCTTTTCCGTGGGGCCCACCTTGACCTTGGCGGGTACGCCACCTCGAATGGCTTCGCCGGGCATTTGAGCCTGCACGGCCAGCACAAAACTACAGGTTTTAAGCAGTGACTTATCAGAGACGACTCCTAAGCGCAATCCATAATTTTTATCGAGTAGCTCAATCTTGATGGCGGTTTGTTCGAGCGGATTCGACAGTGCCAAGCGCAAATGGGTCATCACCGACTTAAACGTGTAGGCCAGGTTATCGTGATCGTATTGGGCGTTAATCGGTGGCACGCGCTGATCCGAGGAAAAGGTCGCTAGCTCGCCGACCATTTGGATCAGAATGACATAGAGCTCTTCCGGATGAAAATTGGGTAAGACGGCCAAGTGTTCAAACAAAGAACGGGTTCGATTAATGAGCTGCAAAATAAGGAACTCGGCAATCTCGGCGATACCGCCTTTGCCTGCTTGGCCCATGCGCGCCGCAATGGCATCACCGCGCTGGCGCAAAAGGCCTAAGACTTCACCGACGTAGGACCTGAGAATAGGGCTTTCGTTGACGCTCAAACAGGGCGCAATGTAAGAAGGGTCGAGCACCACTTGGCCGTCGACGCGCCGCTCCAGTACTCGCACCAAGCCAAGCGTAGAAAACGCGCCCGATTTCTCTGGTTCCCGAATGACGCGCAGGCTCATTCTTGCCACTTGCACCTCGGCAGATTCCCCAAAGTTTTCGTTGTAATCGGCCACCTCAAGGACACTGGAATGAAAGCGCGTCAGCGATGCCTTGGAAGGGTTCGAATCGAGGTGAACGCTCGGCACGCCTGGGCGATGCAAGGGTAAAGCCAGATGACAAAACTGGTCTTTGGCCTCGACTGGGAAGGCTAACGGCACCGGCGGTGGGTCGGCATCGGGCAAATGAAAAGGCGTGCCATCCGGCATCACGCCCGAGGCGCGATTGATTTGAATTAATCCCTGGGTCAAAGCCGCTTGGTCAATTTCGAGCGAGCTAAAACCCCACGCAAAACGAGTACTCGACCGGGTACGCTGATCGAGGATCCCCTCGAGAAACCTTTCTTGCTGCTGAAAATGATGCGGCCGCAGGAACAGTCCTTCTGACCAAACAACACGGTTCTTCCACACTTTTTAGGATCCTCTGGATATTTTTGAGCGCTTAACAAAAACCGCAAATTCTGTTACTTTGTATTAACCCCATGATAGCGTTTAATTGCGCTCAAATATAGTACTTATCCCATGAATTCTCGACCCGCACAGCGCGAGACAAGAGTGCTTGCCATCGACGATCACTTGTTGATCCGTGAGGGCATGGTGTCGATACTGCGCGCTTTGCATCCGGGCGTCATTGTTGGGGTGGCCGATACCTGTGCGGCCGGTCTGGCCCGAGGAATTTCCGAGCCTTGGGATTTAATTTTACTGGACCTACAGTTACCCGACCAATCTGGCTTTACCGCCTTGGAGCAGTTTCGACGCCTGCGTCCGGAAACGCCGGTGGTCATCATGTCTGCCCTGGATGATCGCGCAACTGTCATGAAAT
>JANLRI010000268.1:0-3568 GCA_031361565.1 Betaproteobacteria bacterium
CTCATCTTTTCTCCTGGTGAGGCTATGCAGATGCCAAAGGCCTCTCAACAAAAGAGAAGGCCAAGAATACTGCAGGCAAAATTAGACAGGCCTCTACCTTACACTTTTGCCTCTTGAAAACACGCTTGAGAGGCGATTTCTTGAACCTTTTCTTCCAGGAAAAGTGCCCTGTCGCGTGTGTGCTTAGAGCGTTATAAAATCCCCTTAGCACAAGCTTCTTGAAATAACGCTTCCAAAATGCAACACTTCGCTCTTGAAACGCTCTTGCAAGAGGGTTTTTCAGAGGTGAAGTCAGAGCAAGCCTTGTGATTTCTCTAATTCACGCTATTCTTGCGACTGTGCAAAACACGACGCACGTGTCGCTCTCATAAATTTTGTAGGAGAAATGTTTTATGGCAACAGCCAAGGGTGCAAAAAAACCAGCTGCTAAACCCGCAGCTAAGCCTGCCGCTAAAAAGGCAGCCGCTAAACCCGCAGCAAAAAAAGCTGTAGCTAAGCCCGCAGCAAAGAAGCCTGCTGCTAAACCAGCGGCTAAGCCTGCTGCAAAGAAGCCCGCAGCAAAACCGGCCGCAAAGCCGGCCGCAAAGCCGGCAGCAAAGCCGGCAGCAAAAAAAGCTGCTGCTAAGGCACCTGCTCGCAAGCCAAATGCTGCCTTTATGGCTGCACTCAAGCCCAGCGCTGCTCTAGCCGCCGTGATTGGCGACAAGGCTGTGCCACGTACTGAAGTGGTCAAGAAGATGTGGGAGTACATCAAGAAGTTCAACCTTCAGGATGCTGTCAATCGCCGCATGATCAACGCCGATGACAAACTCAAAGCTGTTTTCGGAAAAGCTCAGGTCTCAATGTTTGAAATGACCAAGTTGGTCGGTAAGCATCTGACTAAATAATCGTCCCCTAGGCGATTAAAAAAGGGCCTCGCTGAGGCCCTTTTTTTATGGCTGATCCCAATACGAGGCATCGCCATAGCGAACTTTCAGGTAGTCGACAAACATTCTTACTCGCAAAGGCAAATGTTTGCGTTGAGGAAAAACGGCATAGACAGCATTGTCTGGCCCTCGGAAGTCCTTTAAAACTTCTAACAGACGACCCGCTCGAATGTCGTCTCGCACCTCCCACTCCGAACGCCAGGCTAAGCCCTTTCCGAGTAAAGACCACTCGTGTAACACCGCACCGTCGTTGCACTCCATACTGCCCCGCACTCGCGCAGAAACGATTTCCCCTTCAATCACAAACTGCCAGCCGCGCGCTTGATTGCCATAATTACCGAAAGTTAGGCATTCATGTTCTTGTAGATCCTGTGGCGCAAGAATGGGTTTTGAGCGCTGTAGATAGGCCGGGCTGGCCACTACCACCCGGCGGTTGTTAGCGAGCTTCACGCCGACCAAGCTGGAGTCGTCCAACTGACCAATTCTGACCGCGATATCGATGCCTTCGTTCACAATGTCGGCCAAGCGATCACTCAAATCGAGGGACACCGTGACGTCAATGTTTGCCTTTCGGAAATCGGGAATAAGAGGCGCCACGTGTTTTCGCCCGAACCCCGCAGGCGCGGTCACTCTCAGGTGTCCACTGGCTTTGATTCCCCCCGCGGAGACGCTCGCCTCAGCATCGTGAAAGTCGCGTAAAACGCGCTGACAGTCCTCGAGGAAAGCGGCGCCCTCGAAGGTAAGGCTGACTTTTCGAGTCGTGCGCACTAACAGCTTGACGCCGAGGCGCTCCTCAAGAGCGTCGATCCTTCGACCGATGATGGCTGGGGCGACCCCCTCGGTCGATGCTGCAGGGGAGAGCCCCCCTTTGGTGGCGACCGCAACGAAGGTTTCGATTTGTTTGAATTTGTCCATGGGCGAGAAATTGTAGCCTTGCTGAGGAATCGCCACAGTTTACTAGCCTATGTTTTCCGTTCGCGGGCTTCTCATAGCCGCTTATCCGGTGGTAGTCCTAGGCGCGGGCAGTAACGGCGATGATAGGGTATGAATAAAAAACTCGTCTCCCTCTCCAGGAAGTTTGGACTGCGTCAGCGCCTCCTCGTTGGCGTGAGCCTCATCATTTTACTCAGCCATGGATTAATCTATTGGTCGCATCGCAACGATTCCCAAGCCTTGAGTCGCGCGCTCAGTCAGGAAACCGCTCGCATCGCCGAAAAGAATCTTCGCTTCGGCTTTGAGCAATTGAAAGAAAGTCATGGTGTTGCGCTTCAAAGTCTGGTCAGAGATCCGGTCTTGAAGGGCTTCTTGACTAGTAATGATGAGGCAAGGGCAAGAGAGATCATCAGCCTAAAAGAGCGCGGGCTGAAAATGAGCAGAATTTGGCTCTTCGACGAAGCCATGCGCCCGAAAATTCCGAGTGGTGTAAATCCTTCTGTAAAGCTATTGGCCAGTGTGAAGGCTGCCCTCGGCGGGGACACCGCCACACAGATTCAAGAGAACGAACTTGGGCTTGCGCTGATTACCGCGGCCCCACTGCAAGATGAATCGGGCAAAACCATTGCCGTGGCAGTGGCGGAGCGCATTATTGACGATACCTTTGTTGCTCGCCTTGGCGATCAATCGGTTCAATTAGCCTTGGCCAAGAAACAACCTGGTGTCGAAGCGCGTGTTTTGGCGAATGCGATGCAAAACCCTCTCGACCTTGAGGCATTGCGCGCGCTTGGGCGAGCCATTGATGACGGCTCCGGCAATCAGGCTAACCAAGCGGGCATCAAGGGATCCGTGACTTACGACGAGAATGTCTTCAGGTTTATTCTGGTGCCGGATTCCCCTGAGCCTCGATTCTTTTTTATCTTGAAGGCCGATAACTCTAAGCACGCCGTGACCTTGGAGTCGGGCACTCAGAACTTTGTGTTGGTACTCATTTGTGCCTTAGCGCTGGCAGGGGGTCTCGTTATTTGGCTTACCGGTGCGGTGCGAAAAAAATTGTCCGAGGCGACCGTCATCGCGCGGAGAACAACCGATGGAGACTTCTCCGACTTCGAAACCCGTAAAACTTCGCTGCCAGATTTCATTCCCTTAATTCAAACGCTAGGCGTGATGCGCGAAGGTTTGAAATCGCGTGAGCGAAATATTATGCGGGTCGCGTATCGAGATCCGGTCACTGGTTTGCCCAACCAAAACTCTTTACAAGATAAACTCAAAGAGGTGATTTCTCGGCGCGGTACGTCCAACAAGCCGCTGTATTTGCTGGTGCTGGCGATTGATCAAATTCGTGATGTCAACGATTCCTTTGGTCCTCATGTTGCAGACCTCTTGATGGGGCAAATTGCGGAGCGTCTGCGTCAACTTTTACGAGAAATTGATAATCTTACCGGCCCGGATCGTCGTAGTTCGAGGCGTGACTCTGATCTCATGTTCTCGCGCCTGAGTGGTGCTCAATTTGCCGTTTTCGTGGGGCGAGGAGATGAGGAAAAGCAACGCGCACTCGCCTTACGACTAATTCATTCCCTGGATGGCGTTTTCGAGCATGACGGGCAGAACTTTAGTTTGTCGGCTCGCTGTGGCATCGCCTGCTTCCCCGAACATGCGAAAACACCCGCGGCCTTGTTGACGGCGGCCTCCTCGGCCGCTATCGCCGC
>JANLRI010000282.1:0-3992 GCA_031361565.1 Betaproteobacteria bacterium
TGAGGGTTCGGTGTTCGTTGGCGGGGCCGTGGTGCAATGGTTGCGCGACAACCTCAAGCTCATCGACAAAGCTAGCGATGTTGAGCAACTCGCCGCCAGCGTCCCACATAGTGATGGAGTCGTCTTTGTGCCGGCCTTCACTGGCCTAGGCAGCCCGTATTGGGACCCTAATGCGCGTGGCGCGCTCCTCGGTATCACTCGGGGAACGGGTCCCGCCCATATTGCTCGCGCGGCGCTAGAAGCCATCGCTTTGCAAAGCGCCGATCTCATTGGCGGCATGCAAGCCGATGCCCGACCAATCACCGAGTTAAGAGTTGATGGCGGTGCCTCAACCAATAACCTTCTCATGCAAATCCAGGCAGACTTACTCGGGGTACCTGTGGTGAGACCCAAAGTGACTGAAACGACGGCCCTGGGTGCAGCTTATCTTGCAGGCCTGGCCGTAGGCTTTTGGTCCTCACTTGAAGAAGTCGCGACGCATTGGCAAGTAGATCGAGTTTTTCAACCCCTTATTACCGTCGACGAGCGCCAGACCCGGCTCGCTCAGTGGAAAAAGGCCATTGAGCGCTCAAAACAATGGGCTGATTGAACGGTAACGACGCTAACAAGCCTTTCCGGCAACATTAAGGCTTAATACGATCAACCATATCCGTGATCAATACGTCGAGGCCCCAGCCTCTGAAACGCTCGGCCAACTCCACATCGTTGACGGTGTACGTGGCTACCCTTAAACCTTCGGCATGGGCGAGAGCGATCACCTCGCGCGACAATTGACTAAAGTGGAGGTCAATCGCCACGCAACCCAGGCGCTTGCAGCGCGCCACCCAATCACCTAGTAGTTGATCGACCAGGAGGCCCCGCGGCAACTCGGGCGCAACCTGCCCGGCCGCTTCGAGCGCAGCCTCGGAAAAGGACGTGAGTAAGGGCGGGACATCCTGTCCTGCGAACAAACGCCGCGCCTCCAGCGCGATGGCTGCACCGGTCTCTGCGTCCCGACCAGGACAGGGCTTAATTTCAATATTAGCTAGGCAGCGATTGGCATTCAACCAGCGAACGACCCTCTCCAAGCTCGGGATCGACTCACCCGCAAAAGCAGGTGAATGCCAGCTCCCTGCATCCAATTGAGAGAGCTCGCCAAAGTTTTTCCCCGCCACTCGCCCCTGGCCATTACTGGTTCGTTCGAGAGTGGGGTCATGCATCAACAGAGCCACGCCATCAGCGCTCAGCTTGGCATCAAACTCAAACATTTTGTAACCGAAGCCTGCACCATGACGGAAGGCGGCGAGTGTATTTTCCGGCGCTAACTTACCTGCACCGCGGTGAGCGCAGCGCTTCGGGTAAGGCCATGCATCGAAACGCACGGGAGTTGTAGACGCTGGCTTTGGTAAACCCATATGACTAGCACTCCATCTTTCTAAAACATCGACCTTTAAGGCTCAATCTTACTTGTCGGAATCGACTAAGCCTTTGACAAACCACCTCTGCATCAGCACAACCACCAACACAGGTGGAATCATCGCCAACATGGCCGTAGCCATCACTAAATGCCACTCGGTGGCGGCATCACCGGCCGCGAGCATTCTACGAATACCAATCACAATGCTGTACATGCTCTCATCGGTGGTGATGAGCAAGGGCCAAAGATATTGGTTCCATCCGTACACAAAGAGGATCACGAACATGGCTGCGATATTGGTACGGGAAAGAGGCAACAAGATCGACCAAAAAAAACGAAACGGTCCAGCACCGTCTAATTTGGCGGCTTCCGCAAGTTCATCGGGTACGGTCATAAAAAACTGTCGAAACAAAAATGTCGCGGTCGCCGAGGCTACTAGGGGCAGGATTAAACCCGTATAAGTATTCAATAACTTGAGATCCGACATCACCTGGTAGGTTGGCATGATGCGCACTTCGACGGGGAGCATCAAAGTCACAAAGATCATCCAGAAAAAGAAAGTTTTAAACGGAAACCGGAAATAAATCAGTGCGAAGGCCGAGAGCAGCGAAATAAAAATTTTCCCGAGCGCAACGCCAAGCGCCATGAAGCCACTGACCATCATCATGCGGGCCACGGGCGCGGACAAATCTTGCGAGCCTCCGGTGAGAACCGCCGAGTAATTTTTGATGATTTGTGTTCCGGGGATCAATGACATTGGGGCGGCCACCACCTGCTCGAAGGATTGGGTGCTGGCCACAAAGGTGACCCACAAAGGCAAGCCCACCAAGCACACACCAGCGACTAGAATCGCATAGGTGAGAAAGGTCATCCACGGGCTACGGTTCAGCATTAGTACTTTACCCTGCGCTCAACATAGCGGAACTGAACAAAGGTCAGCCCGATCACAATCGCCATTAAAATGACAGACTGGGCAGCCGAACCGCCAATGTCGAGGCCGATGAAGCCGTCGTGGTACACCTTGTAGACCAAAATCTCAGTGGCTTTGTTGGGGCCTCCACTGGTTGCAGCATCAATAATCGGGAAAGTGTCGAAGAAGGCGTAAACGATGTTCACTACCAACAAGAAAAACGCCGTGGGTGAAAGCAAGGGAATGACAATCGAGCGGAAAGTTCGCCAGGCACCGGCACCATCGAGCGCCGCGGCTTCGATCAGCGACTTGGGAATGGATTGCAAACCCGCCAGGAAGAAAATAAAGTTATAACTAATTTGCTTCCAAATGGCAGCAATCACCACCAGCAGCATGGCCTGATCGCCATCCAGGACGTGATTCCAAGAGACACCAAAGCCCTTCAGCCAGTGCGATATGACGCCTAGCGAGGGATTAAAAAGAAACATCCAAAGTACCCCTGCGATCGCGGGCGCGACCGCATAGGGCCAGATCAATAGGGTTCGAAACAGCAAAGCGCCTTTGATGGCCTGATCGGCAAAGTAGGCCAGGAGCAAACTGACGGAAAGCCCCAGGAAGGTCACCAAGATCGAGAAAAACGCGGTCGTTTTAAAGGCGCCTAAGTAAAGCTCGTCGGCAAAAAGCTTTTTAAAATTTTCCAAGCCAACATACTGAATATCGGTCCCAAAGGCATCTTGTACGAAGAACGATTGATAGAGCGCCTGAAACGCTGGCCAGAAGAAGAAAACCACAGTAATGATTAACTGCGGCGCCAGCAACATGTAAGGTAGCCATCTTTCCTTGAAGATGACGCGCTTTTCCATGGCCTTCTTGCCTGCTTGCTATGGTTCAGGAGTTCACTGACTCGAGACTTACTCTTTGGCTGTTTTCTCGAAACGAATCAAATGTTCATTGGAGCGTGCCACGATCTTGTCCAACGCCGTCTTGGCATCCTGCTTGCCACCCCAGACACCTTCCAATTCCTCGTCGATCACATCACGAATTTGGACAAAGTTGCCGAGACGAATCCCGCGCGATTTATCGGTGGTTTTCGCCAACATTTGCAGCACGGACACATCGGTGCCGGGGTTCTTTTCATAGAAGCCAGACTTCTTGGTGTCTTCGTAAGCGGCGATTGTCAGAGGTAAATAACCGGTCTCCTGATGCCACTCTGCCTGAATGGCTGTTGAGGATAGAAAGGTGAAGAACTTGGCCACGCCTTTGTATTCTTCCTTCTTTTTACCGGACATCACCCAAAGGCTCGCTCCGCCAATGATGGTGTTCTGAGGGGCACCTGCGACATCGGCATAGTAGGGTAGCTTACCGATACCAAAATTGAATTTGGCATTGCGTTTGATATTGCCGTAAGCCGCAGAGCTTGAGGTGAGCATTGCGCATTCGCCTGCGAAGAACTTGGCTTCAGGCTCATTGCGTCGCCCCGCATAGGTAAACCAGCCACGCTTGGCCCAATCACTCATGTTGCCGATGTGTTTGACATGCAAAGGAGTATTCACCAGCATGCGCGCCGAATTCGAATCAAAGCCGTTATTTGCTGTGGCTACAGGCACGTTATGCCAGGTGGAGAAATTCTCAAGTTGCACCCAGCTCTGCCAGCCTGTCGTGTAGCCACAGGTCGAAGCGCCGGAG
>JANLRI010000459.1:0-2073 GCA_031361565.1 Betaproteobacteria bacterium
CGTGTTGGTGGCTTTGGAGGGCGCTAAAGTATTGGTATCATGCTGCATGCCGCCAACGGCAATTCTTGCCATGCTGATCTCTCCCGAGCGTGGCGTGTTGTGAAAGGACTGCGATTTGTGAGTCTAGTGTACGAGATTAAGCGACGGTGACGGGAATCTTTCCGATCTTGGCTTGCCATTCCCTCGGGCCGGTGTTGTGTACCGAGGTTCCCGCAGAGTCGACGGCGACAGTGACAGGCATGTCGCGAACGTCAAACTCGTAAATGGCTTCCATGCCCAGATCCGCAAAGCCAACGACTTTTGCCGACTTGATCGCTTTTGATACCAGGTAGGCCGCACCACCGACCGCCATTAAGTAGGCCGCATGGTGTTTTTTAATGGCCTCAATCGCTACCGGGCCGCGCTCGGCCTTACCGACCATGGAGATCAAACCGGTTTCAGCCAGCATCATCTCCGTGAACTTGTCCATGCGGGTCGCCGTTGTTGGGCCCGCAGGTCCAACCACCTCATCGCGAACCGGGTCAACCGGCCCGACGTAGTAAATCACTCGGTTGGCGAACGACACCGGTAACGGCTCTCCTTTGGCGAGCATGTCTTGAATACGCTTGTGCGCGGCATCGCGACCAGTGAGCATCTTTCCGTTCAGGAGCAAGGTTTGCCCGGGCTTCCAGGAGGCTACTTCTGCCTTGGTCAAGGTGTTCAAATTGATGCGCTTACTGGTGGCCACATCGGGCTTCCAATCCACCTTTGGCCAATCTTCTAACGAGGGCGATTCACAGTACGCCGGTCCGCTGCCATCCAGCACAAAATGTGCGTGACGAGTCGCCGCGCAATTGGGGATCATCGCCACCGGCTTGCTGGCGGCGTGGGTCGGGTAGTGGGCAATCTTCACGTCCAACACAGTGGTGAGGCCGCCCAGGCCTTGGGCACCTATGCCCAGAGCGTTCACTTTCTCAAACAACTCAATCCTGAGCTCTTCATATTTGTCCCTTGGGCCGCGCGCGAGTAGCTCATACATATCAAGCGGTTCCATCAAGCTTTCCTTGGCGATCAGCATGGCTTTTTCGGCCGTGCCACCAATGCCAATGCCCAACATTCCGGGAGGACACCAGCCCGCACCCATCGTGGGCACGGTCTTGAGTACCCAATCGACCAGCGAATCAGAGGGATTCAACATCACAAACTTGGCTTTATTCTCCGAACCGCCGCCCTTCGCCGCCACCGTCACTTCAATCGTATCACCCGGCACTAATTCCATACTGACCACCGCGGGTGAATTGTCCTTGGTGTTCTTTCGCTCAAAGTGGGGGTCCGCCACCACCGAGGCACGTAGTAGATTGTCTGGGTGCAAGTAACCCTGACGAACACCTTGGTTGACCGCATCGGTGACCGAGCCTTTGAAGCCTTCAAAGCGCACATTCATGCCGACCTTCAAGAACACGTTCACAATACCGGTGTCTTGGCATATGGGTCGATGGCCTTCGGCGCACATGCGCGAATTAGTCAGAATCTGAGCAATCGCGTCTTTGGCCGCCGGGCTCTTTTCGAGTTCATAAGCGCGCGCCAAATGCTGAATATAGTCGAGCGGATGGTAGTAACTAATGAACTGAAGTGCCGCCGCGACGGATTCAACGAGATCGTCTTGTTTAATGATAGTCATAACCAGGGTCCAGGAAAAGAAAAGATATTTTTAACGTTTACAGGCGACAAGCACTCCGGCGGGTCGGGGTGGCTGTCCAATCGCATCCGCGGTATTGATTTCAGATCAATATTTGAGCTATTTTAACGTCCTGGAAGGCGTTTTCCGGCTATGTTGCGACGATCAAATCTGTTTTTAGCAGAGGTTCGTTCCATTCCGAGAGATAACAAGGCATAGAGCGGGACCGAAAGCAAAGCCCTAAAGCCTCCGACCAAAGGCGCAACCGACCCTCAAAAGCTTCAGGTACAATGCGCGCCTCACGGCAAAACTGTTCGCAGCTTGCCGCTGACAAGAATTCTGGAGAGATGGATGAGTGGTTTAAGTCGCATGCCTGGAAAGCATGTTTACGAGCAATCGTAACGGGGGTTCGAATC
>JANLRI010000305.1:0-9020 GCA_031361565.1 Betaproteobacteria bacterium
CCGAACTTGACGTGGCGGGATTCGATGCACAGATCAACAAGAGCGATGTGCCGATCGTGGTCGATTTCTGGGCGCCCTGGTGTGGGCCCTGCCGCATGATGGCTCCTGCGTATGAGGCTGCCAGTCAGCGCATATATCCTCAAGCGCGGTTCGTGAAAGTGAACACTGAAGAGCAGCAGGCCCTATCGGCCCGCTACGGAATTCGAAGTATTCCGACCTTGGCCGTCTTTCGTGGGGGCAAAGAAGTGGCACGCCAGGCGGGCGCGATGTCTGAGGGTGATATGACTCGTTGGATTCAGGCTGCGATTTTGTGAATTCAACCTCAAGATGACGGCGCAAGCCCTTCTACACTGACAAGACGTGCTGAGCTGCATTCATCCCTTACTGATTTGATGCTCTGGTACACCGGCCCAGTGTAGAACGCTTCCCACGCCGCGACCGAGGGAAACTCGAGGATGACGATGCGCCGTGGCTCCCAATCGCCTTCATAGATCCGATGTGTGCCTCCTCGGGCGAGGTAGCGGGCTCCGGCCGCATCTAGCGCGGGTTTGACGCCCTTCATGAAGTCCTGGTAGCGTGCCATGTCGCGGATTTCAACGTCGAAAATAACATAAGCACTCATAAGGTTTTCCTAGGATCCAATGTCGCTTATCGCGGTGATGTTTACTCAATCATCCGATCAGCACGCGTCAACACATCCGGTGGAATGATGATCCCGAGTTTGCGCGCAACCTTGAGATTGACCACCAATTGCTGTCGAGTCACTTCCTCAAACGGAGTGTTCTGAGGTGTTGCGCCCTTCAGTATTTTGTCCACCGCAAGCGGCATCCCTCGAACCGCATCGGCAAAGGCCGTGCCATAGGACATCAACATCCCCGGGTCAGCGGTGCCTCCCCAAAACAAAGTGGGGATAGCGCGTGCTTTTGCGAGCTCAACGATACGTGCCTGCATGAGAAAGGACACGGGAACCTCCATGACCACGATCACCTCTGATTTTTCGGCCCTGATGGCATCAAAGGCCGCTCCAAGATCAGGCTTTGGGCCGCGTAGCTTGAGGGTTTGTGGACGAATATTCGCAGCGATGGCGGCAGCGATATTGTCGCGCTCAATGGGCGCGAAGCCACTGGCGTCGGCACCCGGAATGTCCGCATCGCTTAAGAAGGCGACGCGGGTAAGTTTGGGAAAAACTTCTTTGAGGAGTGCTAGTTGGCGGGTCGCGCGGAGTGGGTCATGATTAGTGATGCCCGTAGTGTTTCCGCCGGGGCGAGCGAGTGTGACAGCGGCGCCGATGGCGACAGGGTCAGCGACCAGCGCCGCCACGATGGGAATCAATTGAGTGGCCTTGCGCGCCGCCGCAGTGGGCGGGCCACCGTAGGTCGCGATGACGGCGACGTTCATCGCGACCAGTTCCTTCGCATAGCCTGGAAGCAGGTTTAGCTGCCCCCCGACGGCCCTGGCCTCGAATACAATATTACCGCCTTCAACATAGCCCAGCCGCGCCAATCGTGCCGCGCTGAAAGCAGCCCAGTGGGTAAAGTCGTCAGAGCTCGTAAGGTCAGTCGTTTCTTGTTCATGTGGCCAAGAGGTTAAAGTGAGCGTTCGAAAAAAGTAAGTCGACCCTGGTCACTCAGATCGTCATAGCGAAAGCTCCTTCAGCGCGAGCCTGCCCTTCTACGCCGAGCCATTGCAGACACCATCCCCAAGCCAGCCAAGAGCATTGCCTATTCTTGAGGCTCTGGCACGGCCGACACGCTTTCTACCGTCCAAGTTCCTGGGCTATTCGAAATCGTTCCGTTCGTCGAGCCGAGAATATTTTGGCCGCCGTAGGGGTCGCCACCACATCTGGTTTGAAAGGCATGATCCTGGGTAAATACGCCAGGACTATTGAACGAAGACAGGCTAGAAAGGTTTGGATTTGACGCGGAAACGTTCGGGTCAGTCAGGACTATGTCCCAGCGAGATATAGCACCCGCCGCATTGTTACTAAACTGAAATGCAGAGTTATAAGGCGCTGCAAAATTGGTGTTCGCAGGCGTAAAAGTGTGATGCCCATCGGTAAAGGAAAGGCTGCCTGAGATATGGTCAGTGGCCGTATAGGTGACGCCAGTGATACTGCTACTAAAGTTATTAAGCGAACTAAAGTTGTTTCCGGTGTAGGTGTAGACCACCACGGCTGCAGACGCTGGTGCCAACAGGCCCAGTAGTAAGCTAAAACAAGAGTTTTGGCGCGCAGTAGAATGCCAAGGGTACCGATCATCGGTAGGCTGAAAACTTTAGCGCTTGTTATTGCCGCCGCGTCGTCCAAAATGAGAAGTGGCTGGGTCCCATTTTTTTGAAACTCCAAGGCCAGCGTTATTGCAGCTCGTTCACCAGCGTCGATGATCCACAGTGGGTTAATAGGGGCTAGGTTTGAGTCCAGTTCCAGGCGGGGTCAATTCGAGCAAGGGCGATCAAGGGCCCAGCGTCGGCAATGACGGCTTGGGCAGCACGGCCTTTTGAGATCGACTGATTAAACGCTCAAAGTGTTTTGAGTTCGCGAGCTCTTCATCGAGCTCAGAGGCAGGGTAGTCCACCACAGGGATTCCCGCCGCCGACACCATGGTGAGCATTTCAGCGAGTGGTTTCCCCGCAAACTTTGCCGCAGCGCCTATTGAAAGTGTCTTTGCTTTAAACATGCACAGGGCGATTGCATAGCGAATTCTCCCGGGGGTGTAGGAACATTACAAATGTAACCCCAATGCACCGGCTGCGCAGCACTTTCATTCGCCCTGCTGCCTAAAATGAGCCAAGGCGCTCGCCAGTGCCGGATGGGTTTTGGCATAGACCTCCGCGCGGATCCGCGAGCGTGCCGCCTCCCAAGCTTCGCGCATACTGGCGACACCGGCAGCAATTCCATCGGGGTGACCGATGATGCCACCCCCTGCGAGATGCATTAAATCGAGCGAGCGCAGGCGATTGAACAATTTATCAGCCTGCTCGGCCCACTGCCCCGAAGAGAACACGGGCGTCACCGGTGCAACCCCGGAAAACGGTGTCAAGCAGGCTTGGGCCGAGCCCAGCACCGATTCGTCGGGCTCCCAAAATTTACTACGAATGCCGTTTACATGCAGTTGGTCCACACCGGCCAAGCGCCACAGTTGCTGATAGGATTGAAACGAAAAACCAAGATTGGCGTCTCGGGTGAACGCACCCCAGCCATTTCGGTGTCCATGCAAACTGAGCTGAGCGTGACGACGCAAATGTTCGGCAGCGGCAAAGCCGACCCAGTTGATGCTGAACATCACCGCGCGGCCACCGGCCTCGAAGACTGCATCATGACGACGCAGCATTTGTTCGAGCGAACCCGAGATATTGATCGCGTACATCGGCATACGACCGAGCCGGTCCGCATGCTTATGTAGTACCGGCATGACTGCCTTTAGCCGCTGATCGAAGGGCGCATAGGGTGGGTCAGCGATCAGCTCATCGTCCTTGATGAAGTCGATGTCGGCGGCGCATAGTGTATCGACCAGCGCTGCGGTTTGTTCGGGCGTGAGGCCAATGCTCGGTTTGATGATCGTGCCGATCAGCGGGCGATCAAACACGCCAGCGAATTTCCGGGTACCTGCGATACCGAACTGCGGGCCAGGAAACTGTGCCGCGAAAGTCTCGGGCAGGTCGAGCTCGAGCAAGCGCAGGCCAGTCACTTCACCCAGCTCAAACAAGTTGCCCGCGACGGTTGCGAGCAAGCTCGGTAAATTGGCTCCGACGTTGGCAATGGGAAATGCGATATCGATATGGGCGCGGTGAAAATCGCCTGGCGGCACCCGGCGCTGCACCAAGGCGCTTGTCAAGGAGGCCTGTGGCACAGGCGGCAGAGGGTCGATCCTGGTGACTCGGGCGCGTGAGCGCTGTTTCAGCTCGTCAGTTTCGCCGGCCAAGGCGACGAAAGTCCCGCTCGATTGTTCACCGGCGATGACTTCCGCGATCTGCTCGCTGGGCAGAGAGCTTTCGACTAAATAACGCGCCGTGAATTCCGCGCGCGGGGGAGCTTTGACTGGCAGCGGGCGTTCATTAAAGAATGAACTGAATACCGGGGTTTCCTGAATGGCTTGCGACGGTAAATTTGGGAAAGCAAGCGCCGCAGTTTCTTTGCATCGACACCACTGCGAGGTCAACACGCGAGTTACTTTCACGCCCTCACCGCGCAAATAGTCGCCGATTCGCTTGGCTTGGGCACGCCCTACATCATCCAAATTTCTTTGGGTCGTGCAATCGCCTATTTGAAACTGAGGAGGATCGCCAAAGCCTGGCGCGTTGGCATGTCGAAACAAAATAATATTGCCTTGCTGTAAAGCATCGGCGCCGAAGGCATTGAGATAGAACAGCGATAAAAAACCAGCAAGAAATAGGCGCTTCATCAAAATTTCGCAGCTCGTAAGACCTCGACTTCTTGTAAGAACGACACCATGGCGTAATCCTTGAAGTATCTGGTTTGCAAGTGCTCGAGAACTTCCTCCGCCTTCGCTCGTGCGCAAATAATTTCGATACGAATGTTGGCGAGCTCTTGCCACGCGGCGTCGCGAGCACCACGGCTGCCCATGCCGCGCGCATCGGAGACGGTATAGCCCTTCACTCCCATGCGTTCCAATTCGCGCAGTAATGTCGGTTCAACCACCGATTCGGTCACGATGGTGAGCAACGTTTTTTTCTCGGTGACTAAACTCATAGGGCTCTCATGACGTTGCCGCTGAAAAATAGATGGCCATGCGGTAATACAGCGGAATACCAATCAAAATATTAAAGGGAAAGGTAATTCCCAGCACGGCGGCGAGTGACAATCCTGGATTCGCTTCCGGTAAAGCGATACGCATGGCCGCAGGCACTGCGATATACGACGCACTGGCCGCTAGCGTGGCCAACAAGGTACAGCCGCCTACCGACAAGCCTAGCAACAAGCCACAGCCTAGGCCGAGCAGGGATGAGAACAGTGGCATCAAGAGTCCAAACACAATAATGAAGGAACCTTTGTGCTTTAGCACCATGATTTGTCGGCTCACGATCAGGCCCATCTCCAACAAAAACAGCGTCAGTGCGCCTTTGAACAAATCAAAAAACAATCCCTTAATCGGTATTAAGCCTTCGGGTCCGGCGATCCAACCGATTGCCATGCCGCCCAGGAGCAAGGTCACCCCCTTGCCTAGGAACGTCTCATGAAGCAGAACACCCCAGGCCGTGTTCTTGCTCACGCCCCGGGCCAAGACAATACCCACCATAATCGCAGGCACTTCCATGACCGCCAAGAAAATAGCCATCTGTGGCTCGAACTCGATGTCTCTCGTGGTGAGCCAATTCACGCCAACTGCAAACGTGGCCACGCTGACCGAACCAAAGTGCGCGGCAATCGATGCAGCATCGGGGCGATTCATTTTGCCCAGACGTAGCAGAACGAAAAACGCAATGAGGGTTTGAACAATACCCAGGGCGATCACTAGCGCCAGTTGGGGAGCCAAGGGCGCCAGGGCTTGCTTGGCAAGGCCTTCGCCGCCCTTCAGCCCGATTGCTAACAATAATATGAGTGATAGCGAATCGTAAAGGGCTGCGGGTAACTTAAGCTCGGAGCGAGCTAAGCCAGCAAACAAACCGAAGAGGAAAAATAGAACGACAATATCCATAATGTTTAGATGTTGTCACAACATGTCAAAAAATGATTAAGGCTTGTTGGCAGCGTCAGCAGCATCGAGTTTCAGGAGTTTTGCTTGAAAGCCTTTGATCAGCAGCCATTTAAGGCGCACGGTGGCGCTTTAAAAGAATTGCAGGTCAACCCGTTTTTATTTCTCGTCACCTTCCCGAGGGGGTACACCACCTTTGCGCTTAAGAATACGCTTAAAGGCAGTTAAATCGGCGCGCGACTTTCGCTCCTCAAAATAGGAGACCGTGCTGAGCACAGCAAGTTTTTCTGCGACTGCAGTGGCCACAAATTGATTCATGCTGATCCCTTCGCTTTGGGCCATTTTTTCCACGGCTGCCTTTATTGAGCGCGGCAGACGCAATGGATAAGTTGCAACATCACTCATCACTCAATCCTTTCTTTGCAATAATGCCAACGCCTCACGCGGCAACAAAACATCAACTCCAAACGTAGACGCGGCACTACCAAAATCTCTAGCATTGAACGTAACAATCGCTTTGGCTTGGCCATTGACTGCGGCTTCAAGAACCATTTCGTCCCCAGGATCTCTTAGTTGTGGACGCCAAAGAAAATGTGTTTCAACCGGTCGAACCAAAGCAGCCAATGCATCTAAGAATTTGCCGATCTCTTGCACGCTGAGGCCAGAAGCCAGTTGATGCTCTGCGCGAAGACACACTGCTTCGTACTCCACCATTAAAGCGACATTTGCACAATTAATAACTCGACGATCTAATGCGGCCAATAGCAATGCGGCTGACGCACCGGTTGGACTACGCATACCCGCGACTACAACATCTGTGTCTAAAACGCACAACATGATAAAATGATATCACATTGCCTATGATATTAGTCAATGTTTTTGTGGTGGGTGCGTTTTTCTAACGGATGGGTGAAATCAACGCCATTTCGCTAAGCTCACGCCAGGGCCTCTGTGCCCTGGCAAGCAGCGATTGAGAAGATTCTCACCCATCTTGGCATGGCGCCAAGAGCACCACCTCTCGCGCCTGCCCGTCAATGTTGCAACGCCTACCGACGCCCTACCGCTCTGAGGCTTCCGTTGTAGCGCAGCTTCTTGGGCGCTTAGGCGAGTCTTTCGATGCTTCTGCCTGGCAGCAAATCTGCCAGGCAGCACGTCCTTGGGTGCAGGAAGTGCGAGATCACCCTGCTCCCTTTTGGGCGATGGAAACACTTTTAAAAGAGTATCCAATAAAAGAGTATCCAATCTCAAGCGCCGAGGGACTTGCCCTGATGCGATTGGCCGAGGCTTTGTTACGGGTGCCAGATGCGCCGACCGCCATTACCCTCACGGCCGATCAACTAAGCCGTGCGAACTTTGACGGCGCGACCGACTCTTCCTTGAGCCGACAGAGCTCGGCGGCGATTGCCTTGAGTAAACACTTTTTGCCACATCCGGGACAATCGCCGGGGATCATTGCAAACTTGGGCGCCTACATGGTGGTGCGCGCCAGCCTGGATGCGGTGCAATTATTAGGCCGACAGTTTGTGCTGGGTCAGACGATTGCGGACGCACAACGGGTTGCCCAACAGTCTGCGGATAAAACCCCTGGGCGACTCGCTTATTCGTATGACATGCTGGGCGAAGGCGCGAGAACCATGGGCGATGCCAAGCGCTATTTGGCCGCCTACCGTGAGGAGATTCTAGCAATCGCTTCGAAAACACTTGAGCGCGCGTCATCGGCCAAAGGTGACGATGTTCGTCTGAATGATGGCATTTCCGTCAAGCTGAGTGCCCTCCATCCACGTTACGAATTTACGCAGCGCGAGCGTGTTCTGGCCGAGCTTGTGCCGACGGTGTTTGAGCTTTGTCAGTTGGCCGCTGCGGCTAACATCAATTTGACCATTGATGCCGAGGAAGTGGATCGGCTGGAATTGTCTTTGGACGTGTTCGAGGCGCTGCTGGTCAAGATCGCCGCCCACTGTCCGGGTTGGGGTGGCTTTGGGCTGGCGCTTCAGGCTTATCAAACCCGGGCGATCGAGCTAGTGGAGCATGTGGCCGCACTGGCGGTAAAACATCAGGTGAAGTTAATGTGTCGGCTGGTGAATGGAGTCTACTGGGATGCCGAGATCAAACGCGCTCAGGAGCTTGGCCTAGCTCCCGCACGGTGAAGTCGGGCTAGCGATAATGCATCGCGTCGGTCCGTCTTGACCCGATCAAGCGCCTTGCTGAACTGCTTTACGAGCTTTCACCTTCGGCCACCGCGACCGCGATGGTTTCCTTATGCACATCAAGACCGATGTATTTGCTAAACTGCTTCATGACCTGCCTCCTCAATGGCGCCCTCCGCGCCTGGGGTTGAACAAACCTCAAGCTTAATCCGCGTTGCTTGAGGCTGGTAGGTCAATACATGATGTCTATGCCCTCACGGGCGACCTCAGGCACTTCCAGGAGAGCTATGCCAACAATGGCGTGCCCGGCTTCAACTTCCGCCGGGGCGACACGCTGGCGTCGCTGGACCGCTTCAAGACCGCAGCAGCCAACCTCAAGGCTACGGTGTTCATCCAGCACGATGCGCGGGATGTGGGCAAGCTGTCGGCGTGGCCAACGTCGGTGAAGTGATCTCCTCACGCGGCAAATGAATATCGATTCTTGCTTTGTTTGGCCTGGTACATCGCCTTGTCGGCACTATGGATCAAGGTATCCGCCGTGGCGCCGTCTTCAGGGAAGATTGAAATTCCCACACTGGCGCTGACATGGGCGTTGATCGTGAGTCCTTCCACAGTCACGCTGCACGGCGATTGAATCGATTCGAGTATTTTTTCTGCGACAGTCGACAGGTCATGCCTGTCTTTAACCTCCGTAATGAGGAGCAGGAATTCGTCCCCGCCATGGCGGCTGATAGTGTCAACGTCCCGCACACGTTGCGAGAGTCGGGACGCAACCGCCTGCAAAACGCTGTCTCCTGCGGCGTGCCCGTGGGTGTCGTTTATTTTCTTGAAATCGTCCAGGTCAATGAACATCACGGCTAGGCTCCTCCCGTGTCGGCGGGCTTGCGCCAAACCATGTTCCAGCCGGTCATTGAACAAGACGCGGTTGGGCAGACCGGTCAAGGGGTCATGAACGGCATCGTGCCGGGCTGCATCCGCCAGTTCCTTAACCGCCACCAGTTTGAATTCAAGGATGTGGCGTGCGCGGATCTCGTCTTTCAGGTCGACATTCACTTCCGCGAGATTATCAGCCGCTTCCTGCACCTTTTCCTCAATGGCTTCACTTTGCACAAGCACTTTTTCCATACTTTGAAGCGGGCTCTCGCTTTCAATACCCTCCTTCAAGTCCGAGTTGACCGAGGACAGATCCTGCGCGGCTTCATCCACCAGAGCCTTGACTTTT
>JANLRI010000316.1:0-3109 GCA_031361565.1 Betaproteobacteria bacterium
GCCACTCTTTTGTCACATGCGCTCCGTTTTGTTTGGCGATCGGTGAAAATAAAATATTTGAGTTAAGCTCAATTTTTTATGCTAGCATATTTCCTTATTAATCATTTCTATTGCTGAAATATATTTATGAGTCTTACTCAATAATGAGCATTTTAGCAGCACGAAAGTTGGCATCACTCGGAAAACATTTCATGCTCCTTCCAGACCATGCAGACCCCCGGCCCATCTCGCAAATCTTCTCAGGCCTATCCTCGGAAGAGACACAGATGCTTGCCTTAGCAGACAAATTTGCCCGTGCCGAGATTTACCCCCTCGCGCAACGAATGGATGCGGAGGAATGGTGGCCTGATACCGCGTTCCAAAAGTTCGGTCAAAACGGCTACTTCGGGATCACCGCTCCGGAAAACTTGGGTGGCGCCGGACTCGATCTGTTCACGAGCGGATTGGTGCTCCAGGCTTTTGCACGATGGAACCACGCTCTGGCGCTCAGTTGGGTCGCGCACGAGAACCTGTGCCTGCACAACATCTTGCGCAATGCCAATGAGGACCAGAAAAAGCGCTACGTGCCGGGCATGTGCCAGGGCAGCTTGATAGGCGCCTTGGGCTTGACCGAGCCGGGTGCCGGTTCCGACGCCTTAGGGTCGATGCGTACGACGGCCGTCAGGGACGGCAACCACTACATTCTCAATGGCAGCAAGATCTTCATCACCAACGGCCCGGTTGCTGACGTCATCCTGGTTTACGCAAAAACCGACAAGGAGCGCGGGTCAAGCGGCATCTCGGCTTTTCTGGTCGATGCAACGTCGCCTGGCTTTCGGGTCGCTCAAAAGCTCGAGAAGATGGGCTTTCGCGGCAGCCAGACCGGCGAGCTTGTCTTTGACAATTGCCGCGTACCCGCGGCCAACCTGATTGGCGAAGAAAATGCTGGTGTCAAGGTGGTGATGAGCGGACTCGACCTGGAGCGCGCGATGATTGCCCCGATATGCCTGGGAATATCGGAACGCGCGCTCGAGCTGAGCATCGAGTACGCGCGCACACGTCAACAATTCGGCAAGCCCATCGCCAGCTTTCAGATGATCCAGGACAAGATCGCCCGCATGTATGTGGCGGTCGAATCGATGCGGCTTTTTACCTACCAAACGCTGCGCGCGGCCAGCTCGCTAGGTGACGGCGAGGCTGGCCGAGGTGAGATTCACAAGCTGAGTGCGGCCTCGGTAATGTTCGCTGCAGACTCCATGAACGCCGTGCTCGACGATGCGGTTCAGGTGCATGGCGGCTATGGCTATATTTGGGAGTCCGAGATCAATCGTCTCTATCGCGCGATCAAGCTCTTGGAGATTGGCGCGGGAACAACCGAGGTTCGTAAATTGATCATCAGTGGCGAATTGTTGCGCGGGTAAGCGGAATGGAGAACACTACGCCTCAGTCAGTCCCGGATCAAACCGATGCCATCATGTCTGCTCTCTGGGCGGAACCCACGGTCTACCGTGCCGACCTTTTTGAGGGTGCGGTTGTACTCGTCTCCGGTGGAGGGACAGGGATTGGTCGGGCCATCGCGTTATTGCTTGCGAGATTGGGCGCGCAGGTGGTGATCTGCGGGCGTACCCAGGAGAAACTGGATCGCGTCGCCTCGTTTGCAGGTGAGCACGGCGCAAAAATACTGGCCATCGCCACCAACGTGCGAGACCCCGAACAAGTCGCACAACTATTCGATCGCATCGCCAAGGACTGCGGGCCTTTGACGGCGGTGGTGAACAATGCGGGTGGACAGTTTTCGCAACCCGCGATTGATTTTTCCGTCAAGGGCTGGAACGCCGTGATCGACTCGAATCTGAACGGCACCTGGCACATGATGCAAGCCGCCGCCCGTTACTGGCGCGATGCACGCCTGCCCGGATCGCTGGTGAATCTGGTGGCAGTCGTTGATCGCGGTATTCCCGGCATCGCACATTCAATGGCCGCCCGTGCTGGCGTCATTGGGGCCACCCGCACGGTCGCCGTGGAATGGGCACCGTACAGCATCCGGGTGAACTGCATCGCCCCTGGGCTGACCGCCAGCGAAGGGCTGGATGTCTACCCTCCAGAGGCACGCCGCGCCTTTCACCGAGCCAACCCTATGAGGCGCCCCGGCAATCTGCGCGAGATCGCTGAATCAACGGTATTCCTGGTCAGCCCCGCCTCCAGCTTTATGACCGGGGAGGTGATGACGGTAGACGGTGGTGGACGGTTATGGGGAGACCTTTGGACGATAGACCGTCCCGACTACTTTTCAGACGATGGACATGCAAAGGACAAAGCGCCCAGCCTCCGCTGAGGTAACATTCTCTCAAATTAAGTTAAAGAACTTGACCCGGATCATGGGTCATGCACGAGTTCAGGGGACAAAGCATTGACTGAAACAATCGGACAAGGATCTAGCGCGCAGGGTGCTGAGCGCGTCCTAGAGTGCCGCGGCGTGGAACGCCGCTTCGGCGGGCTGGTGGCCTTGACCGGGGTCGACATGCACGTCAATCGTGGTGAAATTTTTGGCCTGGTCGGCCCCAATGGCAGTGGCAAGACCACCTTGACCAATGCCATCACGGGCTTCTACCCTCCCCAAAAAGGCCAGATTCTCCTCAATGGTCGTGACATCACAGGCACACCGCCCCATCAAGTTGCTCGCATGGGCGTGGCCCGCACGTTTCAAAATCTTGCCTTGTTCAATGGCATGTCGGTCCTCGATAACATCTTGCTTGGGCGACATGTGCACATGAAGCCGAGTGTGCTGAGTACCGCACTCTATCCCTGGATGGCAAAGCGCGAAGAGGTCGCCCATCGCGTCGTCGTTGAAGAGATTATTGACTTTCTACAACTCGAAGGCGTGCGCGACGATATGGTGGACGTGCTGCCGATTGGCCTCAAAAAGCGCGTCGAGCTGGCGCGCGCCTTGGTGGCCGAACCGAGTTTCCTGATTCTCGATGAGCCGATGGCGGGCATGAATCAGGAAGAAAAAGAATATATGGCGCGCTTCGTGCTCGATGCGCGTGAAGCCCGTGGCGTCACCGTGCTACTCATTGAGCATCACATGGACATCATTACTGGTATTTGTGATCGCATGCTGGTGCTCAGC
>JANLRI010000404.1:0-2209 GCA_031361565.1 Betaproteobacteria bacterium
AGTGCACATGCTCTCCTATCACGCCTTCAATGCCATGCTCAAAACGCTCGAAGAGCCGCCTGCCCATGTTCTTTTCGTACTTGCAACGACCGATCCCCAGAAAGTGCCCGTCACTGTTTTGTCACGCTGTCTGCAATTGGGTTTAAAAAATATGACGGCCTCGGCGATCTCTGGTCATTTGGCTGAGATTTTAGGCCGTGAAAGTATCCAATTCGAAGAGCAAGCCCTGGCCTGGATTGGCAAGGCGGCTCGCGGCTCGATGCGTGATGCCTTGTCACTCACTGATCAGGCTGTGACCTATGCGAGTGGGCAGGTTTTGGATGCGCCAACCCGCGAAATGTTAGGCATTGTCGGAGCTGTTCAAGTTCTTGCGATTTTTGATGCTCTGGCCGAGGACGATGCGGCGGCATTGCTACAAGTCGCTGATCTCATGCTGGCCCAGGCAGCATCCTTCCATCAAGCCTTACTGCAAATTGCTGAACGCTGTCAAAGCCTGGGGTGGATGCAAAAAGGGATTGCGCCACCGGAGCCTGACACTCAAATGGCCAAAGATGTCGAGCGTTTCGATGCGCTTGATTTGCAGGTGTTTTATCAAATTGCCGTGCATGGCGCTCGCGATTTGGGCTTGGCACCCGACCCTTATACTGGGTTCACCATGAGCTTGTTGCGCTTGATGGCCTTCACTAGCAGCCCGCAAGCGTCAAGCACCGGTGCGATCGACCCGGTTCATGGCGGCGCACGCAGACCGGCTTTGGCGAGGCCGAGTCCGCCTTCGGAATTAGCCAGCGCGACGTTTAAAAAAACCGCCCAGCCCTTGGCCGTGAAGCCAGCGAGTCAAGTGAGCCTGAGGCCAGAGGCTCGTAGCCAGGAGCGCGTGGCTATTGCCCCCGTAGCTGCCGTTGCGGGTACCTTTGAAGCCGAGGAATTGAGATCATTCGAGCCAGAAGCGCTCGTCGCAGATCGCCCCAGCGCGGGCGAAGTGGAGACGAATCCTACGAATGCTACTGTGCATGCGGGCGATTTCGACGGAAACTGGCCTGCTTTGGCAGCCACCTTAGCCCTGGGTGGTGTGCCCCGAATGTGCGCACAACAGAGCCAGTTGTTGAGCCATCAACGCGACAGTCACGGCTTCACTTTTCATCTTCGGGTTGGCGTCAAATTGTTGAGCGACCCAGCCCAAGTGGCCAAGGTGCGTGAGGCCTTACAAGAAAAATTAGGCTGCGCGGTTCAGCTTAAGGTCGAGCTTGGGGAAGTACAAGGTGCTACGGCTGAATCCTTGGCGCGTCAAGCCAGTGACGAAAAGGTTGCGCAAACCCAGGCCAGTCTTGAAAACCTTACGATGGTAAAAAGTTTGATTGACCATTTCGATGGCAAAATCATTCCGGGCACCGTTAAGCCAGCCTAGGCCAGACGAAGTCTGCTGAGCCAAATAGCGACTGATAATTTTTAAGATTTAGCTTTGTAACACCCTCGATTTCGGAGATTTTAATCATGATGAAAAACCAACTCGCAGGCTTGATGAAACAAGCCCAGCAAATGCAAGACAACATGAAAAAGATGCAGGACCAATTGGCCTTGGTTGAGGTCGAAGGCCAGTCTGGCGCGGGTCTGGTGAAGGCCGTGGTCACCTGCCGTAACGAAGTCAAGCGCATCACTATCGACCCGAGTTTGTTGACCGATGACAAAGACATGTTGGAGGATTTGATCGTTGCTGCACTAAACGACGCGCTCAAGCGCGCCGAGCAGACCGCAGGAGAAAAAATGGGTGGTGTCACGGCGGGCCTTCCCTTGCCCCCTGGTTTTAAGCTCCCATTCTGATTTTTACCCGTAGGTCTGGAACTGCTGTGCCGATTTTCAATCCTGGATGGTTCGTGTGAGTAGCGCTCCGAGAGCTTCGCGATCAAGCGAAGCGCGAGCACCGGTCGCGTCTAGCCATCCTCCCGCCATTGAAGCCCTCATTCAGGCGCTCAAAAGCTTGCCCGGAGTGGGCGCACGTACGGCCCAGCGCTTTACATATCACTTGTTACAACATGATCGTGAGGCCGCCGCCGATCTGGCAATATGTCTGAGCGACGCACTTCACAATATCAAGCATTGTCAGCGCTGCAATACCTTAACGGAAAAAGAGATTTGCGAAACCTGTGCATCGGGCAAGCGTAACTCTCGCTTACTTTGTATTGTGGAGTCGCCCGCCGACCAACAAATGATG
>JANLRI010000488.1:0-14627 GCA_031361565.1 Betaproteobacteria bacterium
GGGAGCGGCGAGTCGTCGCCTCCCATGATCGGATCCACCGGCGCGTCGATCACCGTGGATCGCGCCTTCGCCGGCTTGTTGCGCCGATTTCCCGAGGCCGCTGCGCTCATGCCTCCGGGACCTCCCGGACCGAAGGAGGCACCGGCGTGGGCCCCCCGGTATTTGGGTCGAGGCGGGGCGTGTGCAGTTCGATCCCGTGGCCATCCCACCAGAAGAGTAGTTGCTATGACAAGCTGCCGATGCGGTGTCACCGATATTCATACCCATGTCGTGCCCGAGCATTTCCCGGCCTATCTGGGCAAACATATCAATGTGCCCTGGCCGTCGATGGTCGAGGCGCAGGCCTGTCATCGTCATGTCATGATTTCTGGTTCGGTGTATCGCACTGTGTCGAATCAATGTTGGAGTGCCCCGCAGCGCTTGGCCGATATGGATAAGCTTGGCATTAAGCGGCAAGTGCTTTCCCCGATGCCCGAGTTATTGTCCTATTGGCTTGAGCCCGAGGACGGCGCGCATTTGTGCCGATATTTAAACGAGACGATTTCGCAGATTTGCGTTGATCATCCGACCCGCTTTACGGGGTTGGCTGCCGTGCCAATGCAAAGCCTTGCTCACGCCATCGCCGAAATGGACTATGCGGTGCATAGCCTTGGTATGGCAGGCGTAGAAATTGGCGGAAACGTCAATGATCGGCCGATTGGGGACTCTTATTTTGCGCCTTTTTTCGAAGCGGCCGAGCGCTGGAATGCGGCCGTGTTTGTTCATGCGCTGCGCCCTAGTGGCTTGGATCGCTTGGTTGGGCCTGCTCATCTGCAACAGGTTTTGGCTTTCCCAGGAGAGGTGGGATTAGCTGCAGCCTCGATGATTACAGGGGGACATCTTCTAAGCTTTCCGAAGCTGCGGATCGCCTTTAGCCACGGGGGTGGCACGCTGGCAATGCTGTTGCCAAGGCTGCAGCATGCCTGGACCACTCTGCCGGCTTTGCGCGAAAAAATACCGTCCGAACCGGTCTTTGCGGCCCAGACGATGTTTTATGACAATCTGGTTTATGACGCGCCGACCATTCGCCATTTGATCCAGGTGTTTGAACTCAAGCAATTGATGGTGGGAAGTGATTACCCCTTTGCGATTATGGACAGCGATCCAAGAGCACGATTAAAGACTTTAAATCTCGCGGAGGGTGACTTCGAGCAACTTGCTCATGCAAATGCAGAGCGCTGGCTCTTTGGCGCTGCTTCCTAGAGTTTGATCTTTGCTTGCGTGGCTATTATCTGCCCTTGCGACGTGCGATCAGGGCGTCTGCCGCGCGCTGCAAATCTCCTGTAGTTCGAGCGAGTATTTGGGTACGATTTTCTAGTTCAAGCGCGGCTTGCAGGCTACCTGTTTCGGCGTTTGCCCAAGTGCCGCGCTTGGTCATCCAAACCACAAAGGAGCTGTTTGCGGCAATCGCGCGTGCCATCTCCATGGCCTTCGTTTGTAACTCAGCATCTTCGAACATCGCCGACACTAGGCCTATGCGTTCGGCTTCCGCCGCTTTGACGATGCGACCGGTGAGCATGATTTCGAAGGCCCGACTCAAACCAATGCAGCGCGGGAGAAGCCAACTCACACCGGTATCGCAGCTCGACATCCCTACCCGCACAAAGGCTGCACTAAAATCCGCAGAGTAGCCGGCCAGCCGGATTTCGGCAGCAAGTGCCAAGCCAAGCCCGGCGCCATGGGCGGGGCCGTTCACGGCCGGCGTGTTCAGAGTGAGTACGGCGATACCGTCAGCATCAAGCTCGAAGCGAAACTGCTCCCGATCCTCAGGCATATAGATCTTCAATGACATCCGCTTACTTTTCAGAAATGACGCTGCTGCGAACCCTCATCGTCGCACTCACTTCGCCATCGTCACGGTCAAGTTCTCTGACCAGGAGATGAAACTTTCGAACTTGCTGCACCTGAGGCATCTTGGCATTGACGGCGTCGACCTCGCGCTCGATCAGGGCTCTTACTGGCTCCAGCTCAACAAGGCTACGGAAGTGAGTGTAGATGAGCCCTTGCTGCTCAGAATGAGCGCCGTGACGAAGCGACGCCGGTCCGCGATCACGATCGCCTCCTTGATAAAGGGCGAGAAGCGCAGCGTATTCTCAATCTCGGAGGGCGTAATGTTCTTGCCGCCCGCCGTAATCATCATGTCCTTTTTGCGATCAATGATGCGCAGCTCTTATGCGCCTGCGCTCCCTTCCCAACGGGCAATGTCACCGGTGTGCAACCAGCCTTCGGAGTCGATGGCCTCACGAGTCGCTTCCGGGTTTTGTAATAGCCTTGAAACACCACATCGCCCTTGATCTGTATTTCCCCATCGTCAGCGAGCCTGATTTCAATACCGGAGTAGGGAACGCCAACGGTGCCCACAGGCGACGCATCACTGGTTTGCATCGTTGATGCACCCGAAGCTTCGGTGAGTCCGTAGGCTTCGCGGATGGGTACCCCCAACACGCGGAAAAACTTTAGAATTTCAGGTGCAATGGGGGCGGCCGAAGCGATCGCGACACGGCACCGGCGCAACCCTACAAAGTTAAGAAGGGAGCGCTGGATAAGGGGGTGGCCATCATGACAGCGACGGTGGGTTGTCCCGACAAGGGGCGCAGTACTGCGCGTTTCACGAGGATCGCCAGAGCCAGGGTGCCAGACCAAAGCTATTGGTGCCGGCATAATACAAATAAGCGCCAAGCATCATCACTTCACCAACGGCAAAATTAACGACTCCGGTACCTTTGTAGATCAGTACAACGCTCAGGGCGATCAGGGCCATGACTCCGCCGGACAAAATGCCCAGCAGACTGTATTCCAGAAACTCGCTCAATTCGCTGCTCCCTGATCGGTGCCCAAATAAGCCTCGATCACTTGAGGGTGGCTGCGAATTTCGGCGGGTGTGCCGCTGACAATGACCTGACCAAAGTTAAGTACGACGATATGGCTAGAAATATCCATCACCATGCCCATATCGTGTTCAACCAAGACAACCGTCACTCCCCACTCCTCTTGCACGTCGAGAATAAAACGTGCCATGTCTTCAGTTTCTTCACGGTTTATCCCGGCTACAGGTTCGTCATGCGCACCTTCCTATGTGCTGGCGCACCCATTCTGCCGGTGCTGATCGAGCGGGCTTTGAAGAGCTTGGGCATCCCGGTGTCATCGCTCTGGGGCATGACCGAGTCGCTAACCAGCACCCTGACCGAGCCCGAACGAGCCTCTGAGAAATCGTCGACCTCGGACGGTCGGGCGGTGACCGGGGTTGAGGTTAAAGTGGTTGATCAGGAAGGCAAAATTCTGCCTACCGGGCAAACCGGCACTTTGAAGGTGCGTGGCGCGCAAATGTTCCTTGGCTACTTTCAGCGAACAGATCTTCAAACCTTCGATGACGCTGGTTGGTTTGACAGTGGAGATCTGGCCTTTACGGACGCTGAAGGGTACATCCGAATTAACGACCGAACCAAGGACGTGCTGATTCGAGGCGGTGAGAATGTGCCGGTGTTCGAGATTGAGGCTTTGCTTTACAAACATCCAGCGCTCGCCGAGGTCGCTATCGTAGGCTACCCCGACGCGCGCCTGGGCGAGCGTAGTTGTGCATTTGTAGTCGTACGCCCAGGATCGATGTTTGATCTGGCGAGCGCTCAGAGTTATACGGCGCAGTGCCATGTCGCCAAGCAGTACTGGCCCGAACAAGTGGAAGTGCTGGGTACTTTGCCGCGCACCCCGAGCGGGAAAATTCAGAAGTTTGTCTTGGGTGAACTTGCGCTAAAAGAGTATTCATGATGGCCGGACCCCTTAAGGGCTTCCGAGTGCGGGAGCTGGCCAAATGTGCGAGCGCCAGCACGGACCCTTTAGTCCTGGGTCGCCAGAGTTTCGTTGATACTCTCGACCTTCATGCGCCGCAAGGTTTGCTCTGACAGGGTCTTCGCTGAGACGGACCTCTCAAAGCCGTTACCCGAGAGCCGACTGACCGAGCAGTGACCGGTTGAAAAAAGCGCAAAGGCTTCGTCGGATAGACCGAGCACGGCACAGAGAATCGTCTTGATCGTCATGCCGTGGCTGAACACTGCAATGCGGGAACCCTTCGGGTCGTTGGCTACTTGCGAAAACGCACCAAGCACCGTTTCGCGATACTCCGATGGGTCGCGACCCATATAGCGCGCAGGCGCCGCAATAAATTCGTCCCATCGACCCTCCGCGAAAAGTGTTTCGCCTGAGCGATAGTGACCTGCGAAACGATCCACTTCGGCGAGGCCTTCGATAATCTCAAGTGGCAGGCCAAGCAAATTCACCAGCGGCGAGGCGGTATCCATGGCGCGTTGCTGAGGGCTGCACACGATGCGATCAATGCCCTCGAACTTGAGTCGATGCGCCAACCTCTCGGCATGGCGACGACCAACTTCCTTGAGTGGTGGGTCATGGGGGTGGGTGGAGTGGCCTTCATGGGGAAGGCCGTGTCTGATCAAACGTAGGTGTTTCACTGACGGTTCGATTTTTCAGTCTCCGATAGGGATTAAAGCAATATTCGGCGCAGATCGGTAGGGCGTGTACGGATGATGTGTTGCCTATGATGGCGGCCCACTTTGGGTCAGGGCATCAAAGCCGTAGCGATTCATGCTCCCAAACATGGGCATCGCAGGGTGAGCGACGAAACGAGTGTGGCAATCTATTACGGCGGGCAGGCCGGAGGCCAAGGCTCGGGCGATGGCCGGTGCTATCTGCTCCGGTTTTCTTACGGTTGCGCCATAGCATCCAAAGCCTTTGGCAATGGCGGCGTAATCGCTGCCTTCCAAGCCGGTACCTAACTCGAAACCCAGTTGCATCTTCTGGCCTGAACGAATGATGCCCCAGGAAGCATTGTTATGAATAACAGTGATCACCGGAAGTCGGTGGCGACGTGCGCTATCCAGTTCATTCATGGTGAAGCCAAATGAACCGTCGCCGGTGATGTTGAATACTGGCTTATCAGGATGAACCAGTTTGAGCGACATCGCGTAGGGCAAGCCGAAACCCAGATGGCTCATCCCAGGTTCATGAAGGCGGGTGCGCACGTCCCGCACCGGCGTCAGGTCATTACTCCAGAAAGTTGTATGGCCTCCATCGAACACCGCAAGCGCGTCGCCCGGTAAAGCCCGGCCGATGGCCGAGGCCAATGCTGCCGGATGCATCAGACCCTCGACCTCATCGGTCATCAAGGCCAAGCGTTTTTCGTAAGCCTGACGAAGCGAACGCAATGAAGTTAACCATTGTTGGTCGCAAGAAATGTGTTCGTCTTGCAGCTTGGCGAGCAAATCGATCAAGGCGAGTTTCGCGTCGGCTTGCATCGCAACCTCATGCATCACCGGATGGCCTAAGGCACTCGGATCGAGATTGATATTGATCACGCGATGCTTGCGGCGGACGAGGGGGCCTGACTCATCCCACATCCAGGAGGAGAAGCGGCAGCCCACACTCAGAACGACATCGGCCTGTGCAAAGGCTTGCTTGATAGCTTCTCCAGCGATAAGACCACCGTGCCCAATAAAGGCCGGACTTTCGCTCGGGGTCACACCGAGTGCCATTTGGGTAGGCACGATCGGTGCCCGCAGTCGCGCGGCAAGTTTGCGCACTAGGGCTTGCGCATCGGCGACGACGACTCCACCACCAGCAACAATGAGAGGGCGACGCGCTTCGCCCAGAATCTTTGCCGCTTCATCAATCAGGCCAGCGTCTGGCCTAGGACCCACGGTGCTGCGATAGCGCGCGGGCGTGATTGAAAACTCTTCATCGGAGAATTCGCAGGTGGATGACAATACATCTTGTGGAATGTCCAGGTGAACCGGACCAGGTCGCCCGCTCAACGCCTCGCGAAACGCCCGTCGTGCTAGCTCAGGCATGCGGCGCGGGTCGTGCACCACGGCATTCCACTTGGTAAGTGGAGCGAAGACAGCGCGGGTGTCCAGATCCATGAACATGCCACTATGTGGGTACGCGGCCGCGCGATGTTGATTGGTGGTGATTGCAAGCATGGGCAGGTTATTGCCCATCGCCACACCCATCCCAGAGGACAGGTTTAACCCACCCGGCCCCATTTCGCCTAAGGCCACCGCCATTTTGCCGGCACCGGCCTGAATCGCTGTTGCCATCATTGAGGCGCTGGCCTCATGACGCAGGCCAATGAAGCGCATGGAGGGCTCACTCGCCAAAGCATGAAGTAGAGGTGCGAGCTTGCCGCCAACCACTCCAAACACTTGTTGCACGGATTCGGCGGCCAGCACGCGCACGAGTGCCTGGGCTCCAGTTAATTTTTGCATGGTCAGTTCATTCCTCAGCGGAGAAACCACTGGCTTTGACAATGGGCGCCCAGCGGGCAAGATCGGCTCGTACGGTGCGGGCAAAGTCTTCTGTGCTTTGAGTGATCGGCTGTAAAGAGCTTCGGGCCAATGCTTCGATCATTTCGGGCGAGGCCAGGCTTTCGCGAACAATTGAATTGAGCTTTTGCACAATATCTGCGGGCGTTTTGGCCGGGACAAACCAGCCCAGCCACTCCTGCACGGCGATTTCTTTAAAGCCTTGCTCATGCAAAGTAGGTACGTCGGGTAAAAAGATGGAGCGCTGCGCGCTGGTCACGGCCAAAGAGCGTAGGCGCCCTGATCGGACATGTTGGGCCACTTCGCCCAACACATTGATGCTGATTGGAACCTGGCCTCCCAGCACGTCTTGCAGCAAAGGCGCTCCCCCTCGGTAGGCGACACTGGTGAGCTCCACACCTGATTCCCGTGACAGCATCATGCCTACAAAGTGCAGGGCCGAGCCAGCCGCCGGAACGCCATAAGTGGCTTGCTTAGGATTGGCCTTCGCCCATTTCAGATAATCACTTAGGGTCGTGATCTCGGCGGGCAGGCCTGGACCGGCGGTCACCGAGAAGGCATAACTGACGGTGGAACTCACGGGAATAAAATCGGCCAGCGAATCGTAGTTCAGTTTTTTATAGGTATTGGGATACAAGACCATGGGTGAGCTTGGTATCTGCAAAATGGTCAGGCCATCGGGCGCTGCCCGCTTCACGTATTCAACGGCGATCCGTCCTCCCGCACCGGTGCGGGCTTCGACCAATACGTTGCTGGCATATTTGCCGCGCATCTTTTCAGCAAGGGGCCTCGCGACGAAATCGCCCATACCTCCGGCCGGAAAGCCCGACACGATAAATGCGGTGCCGGTGCTCGTTTGAGCGTTTCCTATATTTGACAGCCCGCCAGCGGCGAGGGCACCCGCTCCGCGCAGTAGATTACGTCGCATGTTCATTCAAGTCTCCTGTCGGCTTATGCTGATGATTGGCAGGGTTGCTCACTTAAAATTTAAATCCAAACCAGGCACAACCTATCTGCGCTCAAATCGTTTTGGGTCGGCGCCATGAACCGGTGCGTCATCCGGCCAGGGCCAACCGCCAAACTGCGTGCTCTGAAAATCCTGTATCGCTTGGCGAATCTCTTGAGCTGTGTTCATCACGAACGGACCCTGTTGCGCGACGGGCTCGTCAAGCGGCTTACCCTGCAACAACAACAGCTCGGCTTCATCATCACCGTTGGTCACAATGACGGTTTGGGAGGCATCCAATTCCAACGCGGCATGCTGACTGAGCACTTGCCCTACAATTTGAAGGTACTTTCCTTTAAAGAAATACAGGCTACGCCGCACGGCACTTAAGCGGGCAGCGGGTAATGTCCATTGCGCATGAGGTGCGAGCTTAATGGTCCAGATTGCAAGATCCGAACGAGCGTCGCTGGCCCATGAGCTCGGCGGCGGAGCCGGTATGGCCATGGGTACAGCGTCCTTGGCGGACTCTTGTGGATAAGCTCCGGCAATCACGGCAATATCAATGGCTCGACCGGCATCATCTTTGAGCGCAAGTCGTGGAATATCCTCATTCCAAAACATGGTGAAATGAGGCTCGACCATTTTGTTGCGTGCCGGTAGGTTCAGCCAGATTTGAAACAACTCCAGAGGGTTGGGTCGATCACCGTGCAACAGAGGGAACATTTCTGAATGAACGATACCCTTGCCCGCCGTAAGCCATTGCACGTCGCCTGCGCCAAAGCGCGCCGCTGCTCCAATCGAGTCAGAATGATCAATGAGCCCTTGACGCACAATCGTAACGGTTTCAAAGCCGCGATGAGGATGACTCGGAAAGCCTGGCACCTTGCGCCCGTGATACATGCTCCATCCGTCCTTGCGGCTGAAGTCTTGCCCAAGATCACGCCCTTGCAAGGAATCCTTCGGCCCGAAGTGTTCGTCGCCCGCCGGGTAGGCGTCATCATGATGGACGCAGAACAAAAACGGATCCACGGTGGGCCACGGCAACCCCAGGGCTTGAGCGTTTAGGATTGGACTATTCATGGGTAATAGTTTACGCGCTCAGATTGCAAGAACCTAGTGGGTCATTTCGGAATACCATTTCGGAATTCCCAGGGTTTTAAAGCAACTCAGTTCGCTATGGAGTACCTTCGACCATACAGCAAAAAAGGAGACGCTCATGCATGCAAGCCAATTCAGGCCGTCGGAGTACGCTGAGACGAGGCAATCCTTACCCAACTCCGAGCTGCTTGAAGATCAGGCTGTCATTGCAAAAATTTTGAACCATATTGATCAGGGCAGCACCGATCTAAGCGTGGAGGTGTGGCAGGAGCCCGTTGAGCACTACACATCACAGGTTCATTTTGAAAGAGAGATCTCGCAAGTCTTGCGGCGCAGCGCCACCGTTTTCTGCCCTTCGGCGGCTCTACCCGAGGTGGGTTCCTATGTGGCTAGGGATGTCGCTCTGATGCCGGTGTTGGTGGTGCGCGGCGAAGATGGGGAGGTGCGAGCCTTCAAGAATTCATGTAGACATCGTGGCGTGCAGGTGCTGGAAGGCACTGGTTGCAAGAAAGCAATGACTTGTCGCTATCACGCCTGGACCTATGATTTGCAGGGACGTTTGCGATCCATTCCTGATGACGAGGGATTTCCTGGCCTGGACAAGGCTCTGCACGGTTTGGCGCCCTTGAAAGCATTTGAGAGGCGGGGACTGGTTTATGTCACACAGGAAGGCATGTCCGCACCGGACGAGGATTTAGACGCGGTACCCGATTTTGCCTTGCCTTCTTGGCAGTATGTGCAGACCTCGGAACAAGCTTTCGAAGCCAATTGGAAAATCGTGGCTGAAGGTTTTCTGGAGGGTTATCACATTCGCTCGACCCATCGAGATACTTTCTTCCCTCGGCAGTACGACAACATCAATGTCATCGAGGCCTTTGGCCGTCACAGTCGAGTGACCTTTCCCTATCGAAATATTGAAAGACTGCGCGAGGTTGCGCCGGAGCAGCGCAGGCTGGGAGGCACGGTCACACAGGTCTATCATCTTTTTCCCAACGTGATGATTGCGACCTTCCCGACTCATGTGACGATCAGTGTGCTGGAACCTCTAGCTAAAGATCGTACTCGTCTCGTCACCCATACTTTGTCGACCATGCTCGATAAGGAGGAGGATCGCGACACCGTGGCAAGACGCCTGGCCTTTGTCAATGCAGGTTCCAAAGAAGATCGCGAAGTGGCCTGCTCGGCGCAAAAGGGATTGAGTAGCGGCGCGAATC
Organism: Betaproteobacteria bacterium; assembly: GCA_031361565.1. Lineage (GTDB taxonomy): Bacteria > Pseudomonadota > Gammaproteobacteria > Burkholderiales > Burkholderiaceae_E > JAPOKJ01. Next base: position 9,630 of record JANLRI010000488.1, read on the forward strand.
AGGTGTTTACTTTTGGATTGTTCGAGGGTGCAATACGCCACATGCATTTGAATCTCGCGCAAACTTTTGCACTCGGCGATCATGCGGCCTTGAAGGTGGCGAATTGAGCTTTCGTCAAGCGAGCGCTCGTTGGGTCGGTCCAAGCAAAACAAAGGAGAAGTAAAGATGAGTGAAAGACTATGTGAAGGCCGAGTGGTCATCGTGACCGGAGCCGGTCGCGGGATCGGCCGCGAATATGCCTTAATGCTGGCGGCCAATGGCGCCAAGGTGGTGGTCAATGACTTGGGGGGCGCTCGTGACGGTACTCCGGACCGGGACGATATTCAGCCGGCCGAGGCGGTTGTCAACGAGATCCGTGCCAGCGGTGGGCAGGCAGTGGCCAATTTAGAAAGCTGCTCGGACTGGGGGGCCGCTAAACGCCTAGTGCAGCAGGCCGTCGAGAGTTTTGGACGGCTGGACGCGGTGGTAAACAACGCCGGGATTCTGCGTGACCGAATGTTGGTCAACATGACTGAGCAAGAATGGGATTCGGTGATCAATGTGCACTTGAAAGGTACGTTCGCTCCCATTCATCATGCTGCCAACTATTGGCGCGAGCGTCAAAAAGCGGGTGATACTGATATTGCCGCCCGTATTATCAACACCACCTCAGTGTCAGGGGTGTTCGGCAACATCGGGCAGAGTAATTATGGTGCGGCCAAGGCTGGGATTGCCTCGCTGACGATCATTGCCGCGCGTGAACTTAAACGCTATGGCGTGACTGTGAACGCCATTTCTCCCCATGCTTTGACGCGTATGACCGAGGAGTTGCGTGAGCGTAGCGAAGAGCAAAAGGCGGAAAGTAATCCACGCTGGATTGCGCCGATTGTGACCTGGCTCGTCAGCAAAGAAAGCAGTCATGTGACTGGCCGCGTAATTGATGCGGGCGGAGGTTACTTCGGGGTGCTCGATGGCTGGCAGCCTGGGCCAACCAGTAAGCCCGTCGAAGATCCGCGCGAGGCCGGCCGCATACTGACCGAATTGGATCGCACCGCAAGGCGCAACATGGGTATGAACGGCAAGCAAGCCGACATTTGAGGAGCGAGTAATGGCAGTAGACCGATTCCCGGTAGAGGCGGGGCACATTATGATGTTTGCTCGTGCCGTGGGTGATGACAATCCGATTTATTTCAGCGAGGAGCATGCTCGCACGACCGAAGTGGGTCATATCATTGCTCCACCCACCTTTGTGCAGTCCAGTGCGCAATTTGATCCTGACTACTTCTTGCGGCCAAAGGTCGATGAGCCCTGGTTTGGTTCGGGTAAGAGCCCGACCGGTCTGGCCCCTGAGGCGGGCAAAGGCACCGCAGGCAGTGGCGGCCTACACGCCGAGCAGCATTATGAATATCATCGACACCCCAAGCCAGGCGACGTACTGAAGGCTACCCGTATCCCGGGCAAAACCTGGGAGCGAGAAAGCCCGCGTGCCGGCAAGTTGAGTTTTGCCGAGACGGTGACCGAGTATCGCAATCAGCATGGTGAGTTGCTGGTCACCGCGCGTAGTGTGGGGGTGCGGACCGAGCGTCCGGTTGAACAAAAGAAGGGGGACTGAAATGGCCTTGAAAGCAAGTCAGATCAAGGTCGGCGATCAATACACTGAACGGGTGGTCGAAGATCTAAAGCGCACCCAACTCGTGATGTATGCAGGAGCGAGTGGCGATTACAACCCGCTTCACAGTGACGAACTCTATACCCGCGAGGTCGCCAAGTACCCGACGGTCTTCGCGCATGGCATGCTCACTATGGGTATGACCGGCCGGATGCTGACCAACTTTGTGGGTGATGGGAGGCTCACGAAGTATGGGGTACGCTTTACCAATCAGGTGTGGCCCGGCGACTCCCTGGACGCCACCGCCACCATTGAAGCGATTCGCGAAGAGGACGGCAAGCGCTATGTCGATCTTGTCATATCCACCAAAAATCAGAGTGGCGTGGAAGTCGTCAAGGGCAGTGCCTCGGCTCTAATCGATGCCTAATCAAGTTCAATTTTTTCGCGCCGGATAACCTGACCCCAGGCGGCGGTCTCGGTGCGTATGCGCGCCGAGAACTCTTGCGGCCCCAGGAGTTCGACGTTGCCTTGGATTTGTAGTTGCTTCATCGCATTCGGGTCGTCACGCACGGCTCGGATGGCTTCATTGAGCGTTTGAATGATGGCTGGTGGGGTCTGAGCCGGTACCAGGGCGCCAAGCCAATAGGTAATCTCAAGATTTGGAAAGCCTAGCTCCGCAATCGTGGGGACCTCGGGTAAATCAAGCCACCGTTTCGCACCAGTCACCGCGAGTGCCCTGAGCTTGCCCGCCTTTAAATGGGGCAGGGCCGTCGGCGTATCCAGTTGCAGATCGATCTCCTTGGCTAGCATGCCCAGTTGAGCCAAGTTACTGCTCTTGTAGGGAACGTGATTGGTCTTGATGCCGAAGCGGTTGTTCAGAATCTCAAAGCCAAGATGAGCCAGATTGCCCACACCTGCAGTGCCGTAAGTGAGTTGCCCAGGCTTGGCCTTGGCGAGCGAGATCATGTCGGCCAAAGTATTCACACCAGCGATGCGCTCATTGCCCGGATTCACGGTCAAAACGAAAGAGGCCGACGTCGCCATGGTCAGCGCGGTGAAATCTCGCTCGGGTAAGTAGGAGATTTTTTTGTAAACCTGATGGTTGACCGTAATGCTGCTCGAATTGGTGACGAGAACCGTGTAGCCATCGGCAGGGGCGCGAGCTGCTTCGCTCACACCTAGAACACCATTCGCCCCTGCGCGATTTTCAACAATAGTTGGCTGACCCAACTTGTTGCGAACCTGTTCGGCCAGTACCCGCGCAATCGCGTCTGTGGTGCTGCCTGCGGGGAAGCCGACCAGAAACCTAATCGCCTTGTTCGGATAGGACTGGGCGCTTAGCGCTTGACTCAAGGTTCCTAGTGTGACAGCGGGCAAGGCCTGGAGTAGTGTGCGACGGATGCGTTGAGGCCTGGAATACATTGACGACTTTCTGATAGATTTTTGTCGACTTTAAAACAATCTCAGATCGATCCTAACCTGCAATCGTCAAGGCGTATGCTCATTGCTTCAGTTTGTGGGGCTTCTTTCGCTATTACCGGGGAGTCCTCAATTTTTTCTCCTCGTCCGCTTTGGCGCGAACAATTGCCTTGGCCTGAGCCCAGTCTTCACTTCGTCGGCTGAGGCGGCGCCGACATTGGCTTTGGGGATCGGCGCAAGCTTTTCCCAAGCGCTTTCAGTCGGGAAGGCCCTGACTGAGCTTCAAATCCGCAAACATTTGCCTACCGATGATGCGTTTCATGACTTCAATCGAGCCACCGGCAATCTTCACGACTCTTGCATCGGCATAGGCGCGGGCGATAGGGTATTCCCACATATACCCCCATCCACCAAAGAGCTGCAAGCATTCGTCGGCGACTCGGCAATGCAAGTTACTCAACCACATCTTGGCCATGGCGGCATCGATCGCATCCAACTCGCCGCGCATGAAGGTCGCGATGCACTTGTCCACAAAATTTCGCCCAACGACCGCATCCGTTTTCAGCTCCGCGAGTTTTAATTGGGTGTTCTGAAAGTCGGCAATGGTTTTTCCAAAGGCTTTGCGTTGGCCAACGTACTCCACCGTCCCCTGGATGACGGTTTCAGAGACTGTCGCGGAGCGAATTGCCTGCGCGAGCCGTTCTTGAGCCAGCTTCTTCATCATAATTTTGAAGCCTTCTCCCTCGGCGCCCAAAATGTTGCTGGCGGGGACACGCACGTCATCGAAAAATAATTCGGAAGTGTCCTGGGCCTTCATGCCGAGCTTTTTAAGATTGGTACCGCGTCGAAAGCCCGGTGTTTTGGTATCGACCAAAAATTAGGTGATGCCTTTCGCACCGGCAGCGGAGTCGGTCTTGACGGCCAGCACAATGAGGTCGCATAGCTGTCCATTGGAAATGAAGACCTTCTGCCCGGAGATCACATAGTCATCACCGTCGCGCACGGCCTGGGTTCGAATGTTCTTGAGGTCGGAGCCGGCGTGAGGTTCGGTCATGCCCAGGGAGCCGATGGCCTTGCCAGCCACCATCTTCGGCAACCAGGTTTGCTTTTGTTGTTCAGTGCCAAAAGAGGATAAATAGGTAGCCACCAGATCACAGTGAATCATGAAGCCTGGGCCCGTGAAACCCGAGCGCGCCATTTCCTCGAAGACCACGACATCAAACAAATAGTCGGCCCCGGCGCCACCATATTCAGGGGGTACCGTGCAGCAAAGAAGGCCCGCAGCGCCGGCTTTTTGCCAGAGCGAGCGCGGCACACAACCATCCGTTTCCCACTGCTCGTGAAACGGCGCGATTTCTTCGGCGATAAAGCGCTGTACCGAGCGTCGGAAGAGCTCATGGTCTTCATTAAACAGGTCGCGAGCCATCATGGCGCTTTCCTCATTCGCTTTCCTGGTGACTATTCTTTAATTTCTGACAGCTTTGGTGTCTGATAGGCCTGCAATTTCCGCTCGAACGACTCGAACGAAGCACCCAGGCGCGAGATCAAGGCGGGGTTTAATGTGTCGCGATGGCTCCAGGCATAACTCAGCGGCCCGCCACTATAGGCTGGAGCGATGCCTGCGAGCACGGCGCCGACGTCGATGATCCCAGGATCGCTTACCCGACCCTCTGCAAGTGCCTGAGCGGCAATCAAGGCCATGCCATCAAGAGGACTATGAGTTGTGCTTTTGTCTTGACCACCGCCTGACTCGGAGGCGGCGTCAAGACGTTTGGCATGCTGCATGGCTAGAAGCAAGCTCTGCGTCGCAGTGCAAGATGCCATGTTGCGCGGCGAGCGCTTGCACGCAGGCTTCGCTATCCGGCAGGCTAGGCAAGCTTAAGTTGGGATACTTCGGCGTCGGGTGGCCAGGCTCCTCGGCCATCAAGGTTTTGACGCGGTCCAGCGCTGCATCAACTAGTGTCATGTGGGGAGGACAGGCCTCAAACAGG
>JANLRI010000577.1:0-5865 GCA_031361565.1 Betaproteobacteria bacterium
CTTGGAGTTTACCCACGTACCTTACCGTGGAGGAGGTCCCTTAGTGACCGACGCGCTGGGAGGGCAAATTCCTTTACCGAGTGGGATCAGTTTGCCGGTCTTAATGTGCGGATTCATCAAGAAAACCGTTCCAATCGATAAAGGAATTTGCCCTCCCAGCGCGTCGGTCACTAAGGGACCTCCTCCACGGTAAGGTACGTGGGTAAACTCCAAGCCCAGGGTGTTGGCCATTTGGGTCATGGCTAAATGCCCGAGACTACCGCTTCCAATCGTGCCGTAGGTCGCGGCACCTGGCTTGGCCTTTGAGGCCGTCACTACATCTCTAAACGATTTGTAGGGCTGTGAAGCGTGTGCAACCAGTACCATGGGTGAGGTTCCAACCAACATCACCGAGGCCAGATCCTTGGTGGTGTTGAAAGACATATTGGGAAGTAAGGAAGGGTTGACCGCGTGGGTATCAAAGACCACACCAAAGGTGTAGCCATCCCCGAGGGCCTGTGCAACGCTGGCTGCACCGATTGAGCCCGCGCCGCCTCCTTTGTTCTCAACGATGACCGATTGATTGAGCTGCGCGCTCAACTGTACAGAGAGTGCTCGAGCAACCTGATCGACCGAGCCTCCCGGGGGAAATACTGCGATGAGTCGTATTGGTTTGCTTGGCCAGTTGGCTTCTACTTGTGCCTGTGCTTTTGAAGTGATAAACGCGCAGGCTAGTAAGGTGAGACTGAGCACGCCAGCGAGACTGCGGCGTGGGCCCCCCTGATTGGCTGCGTTACTGAAAAGAGTCATAGGAGAAAACCGCCTTTCTTGCGGAGATTTTGAGTTTTGGTGCTGGTGAGTTTTTTGAGCATTTTATGGGCGCGTTCTGATTCCGCGCCAGCCGGTGTGAGCGCTGCAGCATAGATGGTTCGTAGATGAAAGGGCATGGGTAATTCGCCGACCAGCTTTACACCCTTGGTGTACAGAATTTCGCTGATCTGGGTGCAGCCAATCTGCAAATCCCCAAACTTGCTTTCGTGGCTGGCGAGGCTAGCCATTGCCGCAGCGCCATTGGGATAATGCACGCAACGGTTGGCGACTTCCTCGAGCACACCTAATCTTTCCAGGACCGATTGAAAGTGAATGCCTGCGGTGGCCTTGGCCGGGTCAGGAAAGTGAATCGCGGTCGCCGCTAAAAGGTTGGCGCTCAATACGGCCTCTTCGGAAACATCCGGAACACTTTTGAGCTTGCTGGAAATAGCAATACCCGTACCCACGCTACCCAATTCGGTCATCGTACTGGCCACCACCCAGCCTTCGCCAGCAAGCTTTTCAAGCATTGGAAGCGTTAGCACCAAGATGTCGCAGGCTTCACCGGTCATCAGTTTTTCTTGCATTGCTCCGACAGCGCCATACTCGGCCACGGCCTTGCCAGACTCCAATCGCTTGCGGAATAAGGCTTGAAACAACCCTTTACAAGCGCCTGCGCTCAGGATATGCACCATATCAATCTCCTATAATAATTCAACTTAATTCTATTGCTTTTGCAATTGTCTCAGGTGTCAACGGTAAGCTGTGAATCGTGGTACCAATAACGCTGGCGACGGCATTGGCAATGGCAGCAATAACGGGCGCCGTCGCGGGTTCGCCAGCGCCTAAAGAGGGGTGATCATTTCGATCCATCAGGACGATTTCAATTACGGGTACATCACTAAACTTTAGGATGGGGTAGTCTTCCCAGCTGGGGGAATGCCGTGCATTGCCCGCGTAGCGGGCGCACTCGAGAAGCGCAATACTAGTCGATTGAATCGCCGCGCCTTCAAGTTGGTTGCGCACACCGTTTTCGTTGACGACGTGACCTAGGTCGGCGGCGATCCAAATTTGCCGCACTTTGACTCTTTCTGTCAATTCGACCTTGGCCACGACGGCGCACCATGCACCTGTGTTCTTGTAGCGCGCAAACGCCAGACCGTAGCCCACCGAAGCGCCCAAAAGAGCATCGCAAGCGGCAGCTTCATTGTTGGTGTGACGATCTTTCCAGGCCGACGCCGTTGCCACCTGAAGCAAAACGCTCCTGGCACGCTCATGCTCTTTGCCCTCGAGGTGGCGTAACCTAAACTCTAGAGGATCTTCCTTTAAATAGCGCGCGATTTGGTCCATCATCGATTCGATGGCGAACACATTGGCAATTGCCCCAAGGCCCCGGAATGCCGAGCTGCGAATCGGCATCTCGGTCAAGCGATAATTTTCGATTAAGAGCTCGTCGAACATGTACAAAGGTTGTGCATTGCGCTCGGCGCCGTAGCCCATCGCTGGTGCCGCATTGATCGACACGGGCAACGCTGATCCGTCGGCAAGCTCCGAGCTGCCGAGCAAGGTTGGTGTCGGCGCGCGTCCTGGCCGCAGGCTATGGCCATTGCTCCAGACGGTATGCGTCCAGGACCTCACTCTTAATGGCGAATCCGATGAAAGCGTGGCGCGCACCTTGACCCGCATCGCAGGAGAGAATGGCGCGCAAGCGAGTTCCTGCGCACGCGTCCATTGCACACGAACAGGTACGCCGGGGCAGGACAGGGCGATTCGCGCCGCGTCAAAAGCGACATCGTCGGCACCATTGTGACCGTAGCAGCCTGCGCCTTCGACATGTTGCACAACAAACTGTGCTTCGTTTAATGTGCAGCGCACCCCGAGTGCAAGAAAAAGATCCGCTCTGAGATTGAAGATGCCTTGCGAATGCGTCCACACTTGCATTGACTCGCCCGGTTGATAGCAGGCCACCGCGCAACTCAGTCCGATTGAAGCATGGCTCAGCCAGGGCTTATCGAAGCTAGCCTCAAATACTGCGTCCGAATGGCCTGAATGCTTGCGGTATTTCAGCGCTACGCTAACCTCCTGGAAGTCGCCTTTCTTGAAGACTTCGCTGCGCTCACTGGGCGCCTCAACCAGCCAATCGTTCGAGGCTCTATGGTTGTTGAGTGGCTCCGATGGAACCAGTAAGTCGCGGGCGATGGCTTGATCCACAAGCCTTTGGTAACGGGCTAACTCGAGTAGTGAGGCGCAGGTGAAGGAGGCAAACTCGCCGTCGACCAGAAGCTCAGGTAAAAGATCCTCTGGCCGCAAGGCCGTTGCCGATTCCAAGGCTTTACGAACCCTGGCGAGTTGCGCCTTTTGCGCTGGACCTCGCAGAACTAAGCAAAATCGCATATCAGGAAGTCGCATGTCCTGAATAAACGCGGCTTTGCCGGTAAATTTTGAAGGAAAGTCCAGACGTGCGAGAGACTGCTGTGCGCCTTCCTTATGCAGTGGCTCGCTCGCAAATGTCAGACAACTTTGCGTGCTGAGGGTGCTCGCAAAGGGTTCGTCCCAATAGGTGCCAAGCTCGGTCCCATCTAAGAGGTAGAGTCGGCCACGATCGAGCCGGTATTTACCCTGATGCAGATTCCACAGCTCGGGATAGCGACGCTTCGCCGATGCGATCAGCATGGAGCGGGCGAGGGTGCAGACATGGCGAATCGCAAATCCACATTCTTGAATAGAGAGACTGCCCGATGTGATCGATTCGTTCGGGCTGGTTGCGGTTGATGCGGGCCTGGCTTCGATTTGGTCCGGGCTGAGCCCTAACTCTTCGCAGGCGATTTGAACCATGGCGGTGACGATCCCCTGTCCGATCTCGACCTTACCCGGGAAAATCTCAGCTTGAGCCATAAAGAAGCGTAGCCATTGACCAATAAGTGGGTGCTGTTTGAGGTTGCTCGAGAGTTCGTAAATCTGCATAAACTATTTTGCTCGCATCGCAAGCATGGGAGCAAGATCGGTAGACTTTTCGGCAAGCCTTCGACTTGAATAATTTTCACTTGCCAAAACAACTGCCCGCATGACTCGGCGATGGCTTCCACATCGACATAAATGCTCGTCCAGAGCCCTGGCGACTTCGAGTTCCTCCAACGGCGCGACGGCCTCCTTTCGCGCCTCAATATGATGATTTCTTATTAAGAGAGCGGCCTTCATCAAAATACCCGAGGTGCAATATCCGCATTGAGCCGCCTGCTCATCGAGGAAAGCCTTGACCAAACACTGGGCCAACAAGGGTTCAGCGTCAGATAGGCCTTCTAACGTCGTGACCTTCTGCGCCGAAGAATCAATATCGATGGCTAGAGCCCCAAGAGTGACCTCGCAGGCGCGCGCTGTGGTACTCCCGATCCACACGGTACAGGCGCCACAATGCCCGGTGCCGCAGCCCAGTTTGCTGGCGCATAGGCCTTGGTCATGCAATACCGTGAGGAGTCGATCACTGTCCTGGCCCTGATATTCAATCGGGCGAGAATTCACGGATATGCGAAAACTTGATATGGGTGCCATGGGGGATTTCTGGCTGCTGATTATTGATCGGCCTTAGCGCCAGAAATTTTGACGATCTTTTCCCATTTGGCAATATCGTCTTGCAGGTACTTCTGAAACTCTGCGGTACTCATGTTGATGCTGTTTGCTCCACTTTTCGCCCAGGCAGCTTTCACATCAGCACGACTAGTGATCTTGTTAATCTCGACATTAAGCCTTTCAACAATGCTGGTCGGTGTGCCTTTCGGGGCCATGATGCCCAGCCAAATGGTCGCCTCATACCCCTTCACGCCAGATTCCGAGACCGTGGGTACGTCGGGTAGAACACTGGAGCGGTTAAGACCGGTAGTCGCAAGAGCACGGACGCGGCCAGATTTCACCTGCTCAATCATCGTAGGCACGGCATCGAACATTATTTCTACTTGGCCACCGATGACGTCCGTGCGCGCGCCCGAACTACCGCGATAGGGCACATGCACAATGAAAGTACTGCTCATGGCCTTGAAGAGTTCCCCGGCCATATGGTAGGGCGTACCTGGACCACTAGAGGCGTAGTTGTATTTTCCGGGCTTGGCTTTCGCGAGGGCAATTAATTCCTTGAGGTTCTTGACCGGCAAAGATGGATTCACCACTAATAAAAGGTCTGAGGAGTTGATGGGTGCTACTGGTACAAAATCGCGCATTAATTGGTAGGGTTTGTTGGGGATGAGGGATTCATTCACTGTCTGGGTGTTTGACATCATCAGCAAGGTATAACCATCGGGCGCGGATTTCGCGGCTGCATCGGTGCCAATCACCGCACCTCCGCCCACGCGGTTTTCAACAATAATGCTTTGCTTCAAGGACTCTTGTAAACGCTGGGCTATGGCGCGCGCATAGATGTCAGCCGGCCCACCGGCGGCGAAAGGCACGATGATTCTGACCGGCTTGGTTGGGTACTCCTGAGCCAGTGCTGCACTGGGGGCAAGCCAAATGGCAATCGATAGAAAGCCGAAGGCGAGGCTTATGAAGCTTGCTTGGAGCGGCGATTTCTTAGGGGTGAACTGCAATATCATGGGATCTCCGGAGCTCTGAACGAATACGAGTGAAGGGTTTGATTTGTCGAATTCTCACACGGAACAACGGGTGCTTTTGGTGTCCATTTGAGTTTTTTTTAAATGCACCGTATAATTTAGGGCTGCCACGCGGGAATAGCTCAGTTGGTAGAGCGCAACCTTGCCAAGGTTGAGGTCGCGAGTTCGAGCCTCGTGTCCCGCTCCAATTTCTTATGCACAAGGGTTTGTAACCCAAATCCTTGTGTGTTCAGAAATTTCAAATCGCGTGGTATTGGTTGTATGCTCGGCGGGATGGCAGAGTGGTCATGCAGCGGCCTGCAAAGCCGTCAACGCCGGTTCGATTCCGACTCCCGCCTCCATTGTCTAATATCCCCCAAGATCCAACCTCTCCCTCTGCTGGACCGATGTTTCAAGCTTCGGAGAAAGCGGCGGCGAACCCGCTTCGTCCGTTCGGAGGGGGTTGGCAAGCCAAGCTCTCTTTTTCAGTCGCCGT
>JANLRI010000580.1:0-13362 GCA_031361565.1 Betaproteobacteria bacterium
CATAAGTCACCCAGTGCGTGATTGGCCGCGACCTTGCCAAAAATGAAGGGGTCATCGATAAAGGAGCGAAAGAAGTCCACCGAATGCACGACCGCTTTCCCAGGAGGAACCCGCACCACCGCTGCATCATCCGGTGAGTGCAAGCCAATGATCACCTCGTCGCGCTCTATCGGAGTGATCGCGGCAAGTGCGCGCGACAGCACGGTTGAGCCAACCTTGGCCCCGCAGCCGCCGCAGCGCATTGCGATGGCCGAAATCGCTTGCTGTTCCTCTTCTTTGTCCAGCTTCACGACACTGGCGCTCACGCCTCCTGAAGACTTGCTGACCTTTGCATCCATCGCCGGAAAGTCACTGAACTTGCGCATAAAGCGCTGATCAATCCAGTTCTTCCAACGCCATACCCAGGCGCCTTGAAAACCAAGTGCGCCGCGCGACGCAATTGCATATTGATCACCGGTGCTAATCAAGGCTAACCAGCGGGTTTGCGGGTGATAGGCCTGAAGCGCCTCACCCGTGACACTGCGACGCAAATTCTCACTTAAGGGCTTGCCTTGACGCACCGCGAAGACGCCAGCCTTCTCAAGTGGGTAGTTGATCATGCTGGCAATATCACCCGCCGCATAAACATCTGGATCATTCAGGGTCTGCAGATAATCATTGACCTTGATGAAGCCCTGGCCATCCAGTTCCAAACCGGTGCTCTTCAACCAGGCCGCGCCGCCCGCGCGCGTTACCCACATAATTTCGTCGGCGGCGAGAGCCTCCCCCGATTGAGTCTTTAAAACTTTATCGGTAATTTGGCTGACTTCGGCTTTGAGATGCAACTTGACACCACGTTCCTGCAGAACCTTCAAGAAACTCGCGCGCACGCCGCGGTTATGGGTGGATAATATCTCCTGCGCGCTATCGAAAAGATGAAAGCTCAAATCATCCGGGTTGCGCCCCAGGGTTCGCAATTCATTACGCAAGCGAAACTGCATCGCCAAGGTCAGCTCGACACCGCCTGCACCGGCACCCACCACAGCGATCACGGTCTTGCCTGCCTTTGTGCGCACCCGTTCAAGCAAAGCCAGCCACCGTTGATTGAACTGCACAATGGGTTTGACGGGCACGACATTCTCAGTCGCGCCAGGCACATCCTGCATCTGCGGGGTTGAACCAATGTTGATCGATAATTTATCGTAGGGCACCGGCGGACGATTGCGGCACAAAACTTTTCGGTTGATACGATCAATGCCGATCACCTCAGCACGGTACAAACGAGATTGGCCGAACTGCGCCAAGCGACTCAGATCGATATGCACATCATCGTATTCATAGTGGCCGGCAATATATCCGGGAAGCATTCCGGAATAAGGGGTATGAGTATCGGAACATATGACCGTCAGGCGCACACCGGGGATCGGGCGCATCGCGAAGCTCTTAAGTACGCCGACATGGCTGTGACCACCGCCGATTAAAACAATGTCACGAAGAATAGGTTGGTCTGGAGTTTGCATAAGGGCAATTGTAGTATTTCCTAGTGATTACTTACGTTTTGACCACTCCGGAGCACCTAACTGCGCGCCAGTGTCATACTCTCGCTCATGTTAGTTCTCGGCATTGAAACCTCTTGCGACGAAACCGGCGTCGCGCTCTACGATACCGAACGCGGCCTTTTGGCCCAAGCGCTTCACTCGCAAATTGCCATGCATGCCGACTACGGCGGCGTGGTGCCCGAGCTTGCTTCGCGCGACCATGTGCGTCGCGTACTCCCGCTTAGTACGCAAGTGCTCAATGAAGCGGGGGTGAGTCTTAGTGCACTCTCAGCGGTTGCCTATACTCAGGGCCCGGGCCTTGCGGGGGCACTCTTAGTCGGTGCAAGCACGGCCTGCGCTCTGGCCTACGCCTTGGGAATTCCAGCCGTGGGCATACATCACCTCGAGGGCCATTTACTGTCCCCCCTACTGTCTGAAAATCCGCCACGCTTTCCCTTCGTAGCACTCTTGGTGTCTGGCGGTCACACCCAGTTGCTATATGCCAAGGCCCTCGGAGAATATGAACTGCTCGGTGACACCTTGGATGACGCCGCTGGCGAAGCCTTTGACAAAAGCGCCAAACTCCTCGGCCTGGGATACCCTGGCGGCCCCGCGATTGCGGCCTTGGCCGCACAGGGTACGGCGGGCAAATTCAAGTTGCCCAGACCCCTCCTGCATTCGGGCAATTTGGACTTTAGCTTTAGTGGGTTGAAAACCGCCGTCCTGAATCAAGTCAGTAAACTGCCCCTCCAGGACGCCTCGATTCAATCGCTCAAAGCGGACTTAGCCGCCGAAGTGCAAGAGGCCATCACCGAGGTCTTGGTCAAGAAAGCGGTTGCAGCCATGGAGAAAACCGGCGCTCGTCAATTAGTCATCGCAGGCGGCGTCAGCGCCAACCAGGTTTTACGCGCAAAATTGGCTCAGGCGAGCCAGTCAGGTCGTAAGCAAAAAGGCTTCGAGGTGTTCTTTCCCGAACTGAGCCTGTGTACCGACAACGGCGCCATGATTGCCCTCGTTGGAGCCCTGAAGCTCCAAAAAGCGCCGCCTGACGCCCCGTTCAGCTATCGTCCAAACGTCAAGCCGCGCTGGCCTCTTGAGACCTTGGCGGGTTAAATGACGGCAAGTCTTTCGGCGTCGCACGTTCCGCGCAAGGCCATCGTCCTGCTGTTCATTCTCACCCTGGTGTGGGGCACCAATTGGCCGCTGTTCAAATACGCCACGCAAGAGGTCTCAGTCTGGACGTTTCGCAGCATTGCACTGTTCTTTGCGGGAGCGGCACTTCTGATCGCGGCCCGCTTGCAAGGCAAATCACTCAAGATTGCTCGCCACTACTGGTCGCGTATCGCCTGGGCCACCGGCTTTTACTTAGTGTTATGGAACATTACCAGTACTTACGCGGCTATTTTGATCCCTTCCGGTCAGGCCGCCATACTCGGATTCACCATGCCGCTTTGGACAGCCCTCATCACTGTCTTTCTCCTAGGCGAAAAAATTAGCTTGCGCCTCGTGGCAGCCCTCAGCCTGGGGGCAATCTCGGTCGTACTGCTGATGAGTCGAGGTTTGGGTGCCTATACCAGCGCACCCTTGGGCTTTGCACTGGGACTCATCTCCGGGCTGGGCTGGGCGATCGGGACGGTGATTTTGAAGCACAAAAAAGTAGACGTACCAGCCATCGTGCTCACGGGCTGGCAATTAGTGTTCAGTTCCCTTCCAATCGCGCTGGGCGCCATGATTTTCGGCGACCACCAATGGTTCATACCTTAAAGGCAAAGCATAGACGTTATTTCCTACATCGCGCAGGTACCCATGTTAATCGGCAATATGTGCTGGTTCACGATTGTTGGGATGTTGCCCGCGAACACGGCCGGTGTGTCGTCCATCATGGTGCCCATGGTCGCGATGTTGTCGGGCGCGTTGATCAACCAAGAGCCTTTGGGCATCATGCAGTGGCTCGCCATGCTGTGCTGTGCTGGGGCCTTGGCCCTTGCCATTCTCAAATCTTAGCGCGCTTCTTGTCGTCCGACTTAGCTTTGGACGAGCCCATACGCTTTTCCTGCCCTGCAAACATTCGGGCAATATTGCCGCGATGGCGATAAATCAATAACCCGGTCATTACAAAGACGGCGACGGATTCAAGCCGAAAGCCAAACAAGAGCACTTGGTAAAAGGAAGCAAAAACCGCAGCGACAAGCGCTGCCATGGAGGACAGGCGAAAGAAAAAGAAAATAATCGCCCAGGTCAATGCAGTGGCCGCGCCAAGCCAAACACTCAGGCCAAATAACACGCCAGCGGCGGTTGCCACGCCCTTGCCTCCCTTGAATCCATGAAAGATCGGAAATAAGTGCCCTAAAAAGGCCGCCAGACCACACAGTGCAGGGACTGAAGCGCTCAGGTGATATTGCTGGGTCGCCCACTGTGCCAAGAGCACCGCCGCTAACCCTTTGAGCGCATCTCCCAATAAGGTGAATACCGCCGCGCCCTTGCTTCCACTGCGCAGCACATTGGTCGCCCCCGGATTTCCCGAGCCATAGCTGCGTGGATCAGCCAAACCAAAGAGCTTGCTACTGAGCACCGCAAACGAAATCGACCCGAGTAAGTAAGCCAGAGCGATCGCCACACAACTTAGAAGAGTTGCGCTCATCAAAATATCGTTCGTCATTATTTTTCCAAACCAACACTTACCAGCACCGGGCCAAGTACCCGAAGCAACTCTTGCGGATTCATAGACACTAAAAACCCGCGTCGCCCACCATTGATCCATATTCTCGGTAGAGCTAGCGCAGTGTGCTCCAAAAAGGTCGGCATGCGTTTCTTAGTTCCAAAAGGCGAGGTTCCGCCCACCAGATAGCCACTATGACGCTGCGCAGCTTCGGGTGTACAGGGCTCAATAGTCTTGCATTTGGCCGCTCGGGCCAACTCCTTGGTCGACACACTCATCGTGCCATGCATCAATACGATGAGCGGCTCCTTGGACTCGTTTTGCATCACCAGTGTCTTGAGCACGGCGAACTCCTCGACCCCGAGCTTTTGTGCAGAGACGCGCGTCCCGCCATGCTCTTCATAGTCGTACAAATGCCCCTCGAATTCAACTCCGGCGGCCCTCAGCGCCGTTGTCGCTAATGTTTCGGGATAGTTTCTACTCATACAAGAAATCAATGCAAGGTTGATCGGAATTTGTCAATTTTAGTCGCTTAGTCAAAACCTGTTTTAGGCAAACTGATAATCTAACGATTTTCGTGCAGACAATCAGACCAGTCATGAACACCGACCTCACCGCATTTCTCGCCGCGCGCGAATTTCTCCTTCAACACCGCAGCGACTACGCCACTGCGATGGCAGGCTTTCGGTGGCCCAAACTGAACCACTTCAACTTTGCGCTCGATCATTTCGATCATCTAGCTCAAGGTCCTTTGGCCGAGACTCTCGCGCTATGGATTACCGGTGATGATGGTTGCGAGCAAAAAATGAGCTACTCCCAGTTGGCGCTGCGCTCCAATCAAGTAGCGAATTGGCTGGAATCATTGGGGGTGAAGCGCGGCGAAAGAGTGTTGCTGATGTTGGGCAATGAGGTGCCGCTTTGGGAAACCATGCTCGCCTGCATCAAGATTGGTGCCGTGATGATTCCCGCCACCTCTTTACTTTCAAGAGATGACTTAATTGATAGACTCGAGCGAGGGCGAGCTCGCGTCGTGGTCACTTCTGGAGGGCATTGCGTCAAGTTCGATGGCCTCGATGAATTCGCCCCCAAGGGTTTACTGAGAATTACGGTCAGTGATGCAGTTCAATCCAGTGCGGTTCAATCCAGTGCGGTTCAATCCAATAGCGAGTGGATCGCGCTGAGTCAATCCCACCAGGCAAGCGCGCACTACAAGCCCAAGCAAGCCACCCAGATCGATGACCCCATGCTGCTTTACTTTACCAGCGGCACCACCAGTAAACCCAAGCTCGTAGAGCATTCACACACCAGTTATCCAGTAGGTCACCTGTCCACGATGTACTGGACCGGACTGCAACCGGGAGCCGTGCACTGGAACATCTCTTCGCCCGGCTGGGGCAAGCATGCCTGGAGTTGCTTCTTCGCACCTTTCATTGCCGGGGCTACCGTGTTCATCTTTAACTATGCGCGCTTTGACGCCAAACGGGTACTGGACATTCTGGTGGCCAAGGGCGTGAACTCGCTGTGTGCACCACCCACCGTGTGGCGCATGCTCATTCAAGAAAAACTCAGTGAGTATCCCGTTAAACTTAAAGAGCTTTTGTCGGCCGGTGAGCCGCTCAATGCCGAAGTGATCGATCAGGTTCGCAACGCCTGGGGACTGACCATTCGAGATGGTTTTGGGCAAACCGAAACCACTTGTGCGATTGGCAATTCACCGGACCAAACACTAAAAGTAGGCTCGATGGGTCGACCCATGCCGGGCTATCGCGTCGTGCTCCTCAACCCGGAAGAGCAAGCCGCCGAAGAAGGTGAGGTTTGCTTAGATCTCGCTGTTCGTCCGACCGGCTTGATGATAGGTTACGCGAACGACGCAGACAAAAACGCTGAGGTGATGCGAGCGGGCCATTATCACACCGGCGACGTCGCGCAACGCGACGCCGAGGGCTACATTACGTATGTAGGACGCGCCGACGATGTCTTTAAAGCGAGCGACTACCGCATCAGTCCTTTCGAGTTGGAAAGCGTTTTAATCGAACACCCTGCGGTCGCCGAAGCAGCCGTCGTACCCTCGCCCGATCCGCTCAAGTTGGCCGTACCCAAGGCCTTCGTGGCACTTGCGCAAGGCTACCCCGCCAACGAACAAACGGCATTGAGCATCCTACAGTTTTGTCGCGACAAACTCGCGCCTTACAAGCGCATTCGTCGTCTCGAATTTTTTGATTTACCCAAAACAATCAGCGGGAAAATTCGACGAGTGGAAATGCGCAAGCTCGAAGAGGCTCGCGCTATCCCCGTTGTGTGCAGGGCGAACGAATTCTTTGATGACGCTTTGAAATCAGACTAGCGGACAGAGTCCTAGCCACGCGGATGATGTTGAGCATGGAGCGACTTCAAACGCTCTCGGGCCACGTGGGTATAGATCTGCGTAGTAGAAATATCCGCGTGACCAAGAAGCATTTGCACGACTCTCAGGTCAGCGCCATGATTGAGCAAATGGGTGGCGAAGGCATGCCTCATCGAATGCGGTGACAGCGGTGCGTGGATGCCCGCAATGATGGCATAGCGCTTGATCAAGTTCCAAAACATTTGACGGCTCATGCAAGCGCCGAGGCGGGTCACAAACAGATCGTCACTGGCCTGCCCCCCGAGTATCTCGCGCCGCGCTGAAGATAAATAGCGCTGTATCCAGTCACGCGCTTCTTCCCCCATCGGCACCAATCTTTGCTTGTCGCCCTTGCCAATAATGCTCACGACGCCATCCGTCAGGGAAATTTCGCTCGACTTCAAACTCACCAATTCGGTCACCCTCAGACCACTGGCATAAAGTAACTCCAGCATGGCGCGATCCCGCAGACCCAGCGTGGAGGCCACGTCCGGCGCCTTAATCAAGGCCTCGACTTGCGACTCGCTAAGCACTTTCGGAAACCTTGGCGCTTGCTTGGCCGAGCGCAGGTGCAAGCTTGGGTCATCTTCGCGAAGTCCGCGTCGTAGCGCGTACCGAAAATACTTACGAAACACGCTCAAGCGGCGGTTACTACTGGTAGCCTTAGTGCTTGCAAACTTTGCGCTGATGTAGGCCTGCAAATCGCTTACCTGAACCTTCACCAATGCGAGGCTGTGCTCGCTCTGAAACCAGGTCTGAGCGAGACGCAGGTCGCGACGATAGGCCAATTGAGAGTTTTCAGACAGACCGTCTTCCAACCAAAGCGATTCAATGAAGCTTTCGATATGATCAGTATCTGGTGCCGACTGATTTTGCAGCGACCGACCACTCGCTTGCTTTTTTGCTTGACTCAACTTGACCTGGTTTTTTTTCAGCTGCGCCTCCATCACTTCACTAACCCAATTCCCTCGACCCCTACTTCCTCGACCCCTACTTCCTCGACCCCAATTCCGCTACCGCAATTCCCTCAACCAGCTTACCCTAACCGATTTTACTGACCCGAATTGAACGCCGCCACACTCCTCATTCCCGAAGCTTCGCTCATTATTATTGGCATTTTGCTTAAAAAATATTCGAACTGGCCGGGCGAGTTTTGGGTGAGTGCAGAAAAGCTCGTGTACTTCGTGATGTTCCCGGCATTGCTGTTCAACTCCATTGTGAAAACACCCTTGTCGCTGCAAGCCGCTGGCCCAGCGCTCTTGGTGGCTGTCGGCGCACTTATTTTTGGTATTGTCCTGGCCTACCTCTCAAAACTTTTTCTGAGGCCCGATCCGATTCGCTTTGCATCGGGAGTGCAATGCGCCTTTCGCTTCAACTCTTATGTCGCCCTGGCCATGGCCGAAAGAGTCGGTGGTCAGCCTGGCCTGGCCCTTTGCGCCTTAGTCGTAGGCGTCACGGTGCCACTTTGCAATCTCGCCGCAGTCTACCCGCTGGCTCGCCACGCTGGCACAAACTTTCTGGCTGAACTCATCAAGAACCCTCTCATCCTGGCCACTTGCGCGGGTCTCGTGGGCAATTTGCTGGGCCTGCAACTGCCCAGCCCAGTGTCGCTCACACTGACCAAGCTCGGTGCCGCAGCGCTAGCTTTGGGGCTGATTTGCGTGGGCGCGGGCCTACGCTTCTCGCAGGTAAAAAACCGTGAACTTGGCTTCACGGTATGGGTGCAGGTCGTAAAAGCGCTTGGCTTACCCAGCTTCGCCTGGTTTGCCTCTACCTGGATGGGCCTCGGCCAAATGGAGAAAAGCGTGGTCATTTTGTACTCCGCCATGCCCACCGCTTCAGCATCGTATATTCTTGCCAATCGTATGGGCGGAGACGGAGCCTACGTGGCCTACTTGATCAGCATTTCCTTGATCATCTCAATGTTCTCGTTGCCGCTATGGCTATCACTCTTGTGAGGTACGGATCGATTCGGATTCATTCGATGCGGGTTCGACCTTTAGGCTCTCGTCTTGCAGGGCCCAGGCAAGGTGCTCCTGCATAACATCATCAGTTGAGTCGCTCAGGCTTAGAAGAGCGTCCCGCAATGCGCTCTCGATGGCTCTCTTCGATTCATGCGTAGCATTGCCTCGAAGGGCATTTCCCATCGCAATCAGCAAATTTCGCCGCCAGCGCCAGTAGCCAATGCGTCGGATTGCAGATCCTTCAGTATTGTCCAGGAACTCTTGCTCGCTCCAGGCCCACAACTGCACAAGCGAGGAGCGCTCCAAGGCATGACGCGGAGCGAGATCTTTGCTGACTTCCGCGTGTATTGGCGCCTGCGCGAACTTGTTCCAAGGGCAGATCAACTGACAGTCATCACAGCCGTAAATTCGATTGCCCATGGCCTCGCGAAATTCGAGAGGAATTCCGCCTGCATGCTCAATCGTGAGGTAGCTAATGCAACGTCTCGCATCCAAGCGATGAGGGGCAACAATCGCCCGCGTGGGGCAAATGTCGATGCATTTGGTGCAGGTTCCACAGTGTGGCTCAAGCTCGGCATCAGGCACTCCCTTCTCAAGGCGACTCGCTCGTGCGGAGACCTCTGCACTCTCAGGGTAAGGCGCGAGCACCAAACTCGTATAGAGGCTACCAATGAAAAACATCGAACCATGGTCACGGTGCAGTAACAGAGTGTGCTTGCCTCGCCACCCTAAACCAGCTTGCGCCGCCAGGGGCAATTCCAGCACTGGTGCTGAGTCGCAAAAGGCCCGGTAAGTGAAGTGTCCGTACTTTTCGCTGAGCTTGTCGGCAAGTTTTTGCAGACGTGAGCGAACAATCTTGTGGTAATCACGCCCCAACGCGTAGCAGGACACATAGGCCTGTTCGGAACTCTCTAAGCGCGCCCAGGCCTGCGCCTGCCAGAGCGGATCCTGAGGGCGGTAATCGAGGCTCACCATCAGGACGGTGCGTACCTCGGGCAAAAGCAGTTCTGGCTGGGCTCGCTGGGCGAAACGGGTGCTCATGTACCCCATCTCGCCATGAAAACCAGACTCAAGCCAAGCCCTGAGTCCGCGAGCATGTTCAGCCAAAAGAGGCGTTGAAATCTCAGCAAAACCAAGCGAAGTGAAGCCCAAAGACCGCGCTTGCGTTTGGACTTCTTCAATATCGATAAAATGCGGGGGTGATTCCTGCGTTTTCATCCCATCATCTTAATCTTTCTGACGAAGCCGCGACCCAGGCTCTGGCTGAAAGTGTCGCTGCGCAACTCCAACGCGGCTTCTCCGCAGGATCGCCAGGGCTGGTCATTTTCTTATCGGGCCCTCTGGGCACGGGTAAAACCACTTGGGTCCGAAGTTTTTTACTTGCATTGGGGCATCGGGGCCGGGTGCGTAGTCCGAGCTTTACCATTATGGAGCCCTATGCCTTGAATGGAATACAAATTTATCATTTCGATTTTTACCGGTTTACGGCCAGCGAAGAATGGCGCGACGCGGGCTTTGATGAGTTGATTGGCGTACGCGGCAGCGTCAGCCTGATCGAGTGGCCAGAAATGGCCGAGCAAAGCCTTCCCCAACCTGACCTTTGGATCAGGCTCGCCATGCAAAACAGCGCGCAAGAGGCATCGAGCGCAAGGACTCTCGAGATGGACGTCTTCAGCCCTGTCGGCGCAAACTTGGCCGAGAGCGTTCTTAAGCAATGAATGAAGCTCCCAAGCACCCGCCGAGTCGTCGCCGATGGCTCAAAGACCAGTCTTCGAAACTGACTCAACATGTTGCGCTAGCCCGCGTCGGCCCACAGGCCATCAAGCTGGGCTTCGCAATGTCCTTATCGCTTTTGAGTCTGCCAAGCCGCGCCTCGACCATTCTCTCCGTAAGGGTATGGCCGGCCAAGGACTATACCCGCGTGACCTTAGAGTTAGACCGGCCCCTTAAGTTCACCCAAAACCTATTGTCCTATCCTCCTCGGCTCTTCATTGACCTTGAACAGGTCGATCTCGACAGCGAAATTCGCGAACTCGTTTCCAAAGTAAAGTCCGACGACCCCTACATCGCTCAAGTGCGCGTAGGGCAATTACGACCGGGCGTCGTGCGTATTGTTTTCGATATGAAGGAGCCCGTAAAGCCGCAGTTGTTCGCGCTCGAACCCGTGGGCAGCTATAAGCATCGGCTGTTGCTGGATCTTTATCCCCTGAACCCGGTTGATCCCTTGAAAACGCTTTTGGATCAGCTCGCGAAGCCGGGACCGGCCCCTGCACCAACCGTTGGCGCGAAACCCAGCTCACAGGCCGCAGGGCCAAGTAGCGACCCTTTGGCGGATCTCATCAAGGAACGCGATCAGTCAGGGAAATCTGCTTTAAAATCTGAAAGCAAACCCGAGGCGAATTCTGAACAAAAGACTGAACCTAAAGTCATTCGCATGGTGACGATTGCCTTGGATCCCGGTCACGGTGGCGAAGACCCGGGTGCAGTCGGCCATGCCGGAACCTACGAGAAGGATGTGGTACTGGCCATTGGCAAACTTCTTCACGAGCTGATCGCTCAAGAGACCAATATGCGCGCTTACTTAACCCGCGATGCAGACTTCTTTGTGCCTCTGGCCACGAGGGTTGAAAAAGCGCGGCGTGTTCAAGCCGACCTGTTTGTCTCGATTCACGCCGACGCCTTCGTTGAAACCACCGCCCGCGGTGCATCGGTGTTTGTGTTGTCGGATCGAGGAGCCAGCTCCACCGCCGCGCGCTGGCTTGCCAACAAGGAAAATGGAGCAGATTTAATTGGTGGCGTCAATCTGAAAGCGCGCAATACCGAAGCGGCGAAAATCCTGCTCGACCTGAGCACCACGAGCCAAATACGGGACAGCACCCATCTTGCTGAGGTGGTTCTCGCCCAATTGGGTGGTTTGGGAAATCTGCACAAGAGCAGTGTAGAAAAAGCAGGCTTTGCCGTTCTTCGAGCACCGGACATTCCCTCGATACTGGTTGAAACTGCTTTTATTAGTAACCCGCAAGAGGAAGCGCGTCTGTCCGACCCCAGCTATCAACGCAAAATCGCCAAAGCTATTTTCAACGGCATCAAGCGCTACATCCAGAAACATCCCCCTGCACCTAAGCAGAGAACCTCGACTTAATGTAACGAATTTGTGACTCACCATACTAGGGAAGCATCGTGTCACCATCCATTCGCCCGCTTGAGCAAATGCTCAATGCCTTGCTAAAACAAGCACAGTCGGGTTTACACGACCCGATGGAACGGGCGCAAATTGCCCTGCGTTGGCCTTTCGAGATTGACGGCAAAGTCGCCGGAACCGTCACTGAGGAAATGGCTTGCTTCTTAGAAGCTAAGGTGACAGGCCTCAACATTGAAAATGAATGCCTCATGCTTAGCCCGGTCTGTTCAAACGACAGTATTCCGATCCTGGAACAAATCGCTACTGCGCTCCGGCAGGCCGGTCGCCTGCCCCGCTGGCGTGATGAGCTTCTTGCGGTCGTGGCTGACGATGGCACTCCTTTGGGCGTCATCGAGCGCGCCGCCATGCGCCCGCTCGGCCTGCACATGGCCGCCACCCATCTGGTTGGACAACGCACCGATGGTCGCTACTGGCTTCAGCAAAGGGCCTTCGACAAAGATACCGATCCGGGCCTATGGGACACCTTAGCCGGTGGTTTGGTCGGCACGGAAATTGTCGACGGCCTAAGACAGCGAGAAAACCTCAAGCGGGCGACCCAAAGAGAATCTTGGGAAGAAGCCGGCACCCCTGCGAGCTTGCTTCGAGAGATGCAGAGCCTGCCCACCAGCCGTATTAACCGTATGGTCAGAGAGGGTCACATGGTGCAAGACAACTACGCATTCTTGGCAAGCCTTCCAATGGACTATATCCCGCAAAACTTCGATGGAGAGGTTGAAAAGTTCGAACACTTTAGTCAGGCTGAAGTGATTGACATGATCTCGCACGGACAGCTCGCTTTGGAACCTGCGATCATCATGCTTCAACGATCTATCCGGAAAGCGTAGAGCGCATGCAGGTTTATCTCACCGCCCTCAGCGGTGCCGCCATGATGATCGCCTGCATGGGCATCGGTCGTTTTGCCTATACACCGCTCCTGCCTCAAATGCAGGCCGAACTGGGCTGGAGCTTGTCGCAAGCCGGAGATGTGGCCAGCGCAAATTATCTTGGCTATCTTATTGGCGCTCTGGTCGCGGCCCCACTCTCGCAAAGCCGCTTCCGAAGTTACACGCTGATGGTCGGCCTGCTCGGGTCCGCCTTCACTACTTTGTGGGGGGCCGTTCTCTCAGGGGCCAGCTTTCCGGCAATTTCACTTCTCGGCAATTCAGCCGTGAATTTAAAAGAAGCGCTTAGCCCCGAACATCTTCTCTGGTCCTGGATGGCTCTGCGCTTTTTCTCGGGTGCGTTCAGCGCAATATGCGTCGTCGTCGGCACGCCCATCATCATGGACCGGCTGACTCTACTCGGCCTTGCCAAAAACCGCTTACTCAACACCAGTCATTTCGCAGCTGTTGGGATCGGCATCATTCTGAGCGTCGCAATTCTCACCCTGATTCCGTCGAGCACTCAGTCGACCCTCCCGGCGCTCGCAAGGCACTGGGCCTTGTTGGGTGTGACCTCATGTTTTCTGATGATGCTACCGCTGTACTTTTTGGTAGGACCGGCCAAGCGACAGGATCGAGCGCAGCAACTCACCAAGAAGAGTCTGGATTTCCGGGACGGTGTCAAAGATGGACTCCTGTTCGCTGCGGAATGACGGATCTGCATACTTGGTCACAAGCTTGCGCATGCGAGGCGGATTGACGCTGCGCAGATCGCCG
>JANLRI010000641.1:0-15596 GCA_031361565.1 Betaproteobacteria bacterium
CGACAAGCAGCACACCTCTTCGTGTCCCCAAGAGTCGCACAACGCCGGGTCCACAAAGTCGCCAACCACCTCCTCGCCACCGCCGCCTAACCACTACGCACACCTACCAAATCGAAACCACCCGAAACCGCAAACCCAGAAAGCCCAAAATGTCATGAACACCAACCAAAACCAACCAGACCCATCCGGACCAATCCTCGCCATCCTCGCCACAGCCGCCAGCGTCCTCGCAATTCTGTGGGGAGCAGCCCAACTCGCCGCCCTCACCGTCCACCACCAACCGCTCGGCCCCGTCCCGCTCAAGACCTTCTTCGCGTTCATATCGAAGCTCCCCAAACACCTCACGAACCCCGCCCAAGCATGGCCACCCGGACCATGGACCACCAACCTCACCGGACCAATCCCCTACTGGACCTGCACCCTCCTACTCCTCACCGCAGCACTAGCAATCGTCATCATGATCGCACGGACGTTCCGCACAAAATCAGATGTCGGTCAAGACCGTCACGCCCGATTCGGTGCACCCGCATGGCCAAGAGAAGCAACACGCGCCGACCTCGCACCACTCATCGTGAAAGGACCAACACCGGGACGGACAATCCTCGGACACGCCCAACGACGACTTATCGCCACCGAAGACCGCGCCTCCATGCCAACGAAACGACTCACGGAACGGACTGGTGATCGTGGCGGAGTTCTTGTGGTTGGGCCCGCTCGTTCCGGGAAAACCGTTATCGCCATCGGAGCCATCCTCGAACACGACTGGGGACCCGTCATCGCCTCATCCGTGAAAACCGACCTCCTCGCCGCCACCATCAAACGTCGCGACCAACTCGGCTCGATCGCCATATTCGACCCGCTACGCACCACCTCCGAAACCCTCCACCACGGCGCAACACTCGTAGGCTGGTCACCCCTCCACACCGCAACCACCGCCGACCTCGCACAACAAGTCGCCTCCCAACTCCTCGACGCTGCACCCATCGATGCATCAGTGCGAAACAACGATTTTTGGGCTAACCACGCCCACCGCCTCGCCTGGGTCACCCTCTACGCGGCCCGCCTCAACAACGCCACCATGCGCGACGTTGTCCTATGGACCAGCCGCGGCTACTAACCCAAAGAAAGAAGCTCCGGCACACTCCTCATCATATCCATACTCACCTCCGGGATCATCGTTCCCGGACAACACGCCGACTGCACCCTCGCACTATCAATCATCGACGGGCTAATCACCGTGGCCGACGACACCCGCTCAGGCATCTACGCCTCCACACAAACACTTTTCCTGCCATGGGAAGACTCCCGGATCGTCGCCAACTCCGACCTCGAAACAACCGTTACCCTCGACTGGCTTTACGACGACGACACCCACACCGGTAACGGCAGGAACACGTTGTATGTGTGCATGCCAGAACACCCCAAAGACGCCGCCAGGTTCGCTGTCGTGTTCGGTGGTCTCATCAGTGCGCTTACCGATGCTGCTTACGAAAAACGCAACCGCGACAACAAACCTTTACCGAATCTGTTGCTGGTGCTCGACGAAGCAGGAAACACCGCCGCATCGTGGCTACCCCAAATCTCCACCACCTGCGCATCCGTCGGCATCACCCTCATGACCTTCTGGCAATCACTCGCCCAAATCGAACACCGCTACCACGACCAAGCACCGACCCTGTTCACGAACCACCTCACCAAAATCTTCTTCGGCGGCATCAGCGACGGCACCAGCGGCACCACCGCCTCCGGCCTCACCGGCACCCATGAAGTCCAAGCCCTCTCACGCTCCATCGACCGAACCAACCCAAGCGGACGAAACAGCGAATCACTCACCACCGTCGCAGCATCACTCGTCCCACCAGAAATGCTCCGCCAAATCAAACCCGGCGACGCCCTCTGCATCCACGGCACCCTCCAACCCATCCACCTCCGAACCCGCCGCTACTGGACCAACAAAGACCTTCGTAAGCGCGCAGACGGCACCATCCCAGACCCACTCGAAACCAACGGAACCCTCGACGGGCACAGCCTGTTCGGGCGACTTCGGAGGTTCAACGAAATCCGGTAGACGATCGGTTCAGACCACAAAGTTCCAAGGCGTTGACTCGACTCGCGAGGTGGCTTCGACTAGCTTCGCTTGATGCCTCAGGAAGTTACCGATGCCTCGTTTGAGTCACTCGTTCTAGACCGGTCGGAGCGGATCACGGTCGTGGTCGAGTTTTGGGCTCCCTGGTGCGGACCTTCGAAAGCGCTAGAGCCAATTCTTAATCAGGCCGTGAGCGAGGCAATCGGCGGAATTTGTTTGCTTAGGCTGAATGTCGATCAGAATCCACTCGTCTGCTCTACACACAACATTCAATCGATCCCGACTGTGATTGCTTTTTGCGAGCGCAGTGTTTTCGATCGCTTCGTTGGTGCGGGGCTCGATGCAGGAGTTCGCAAGTTCATAGGCGCGTTGCCTGCCCGGCCAACAACTGGACTTCTAGACGTCAACGATTCAGACCAAGAGTCACAAGAGGTACCAGGCAGCAAGGCTCTACAGAGTCACTCGGCTGAGCTACTCGCGGCATCTCATTGCGTGGTCGCGGCGATCTCGCTCGGTCGAAGGCGACTAACCGCCGCTTGCGCTCAGCGTGAGAGCGAAGCTGGAACCTTAGGAGAACGGCAAGCTCGACAAACAGAAGAATTTGGTGCGCGCATCCATTGCCTCGTCGATTACGCAGTAACACTCGAATCGCTCATTCAAGACATTGTCCGGTCAACTGACGGAGGCGAACACGCTTTCTCAGCTTCGACGCAGCGAGCGAAAAGTGCACCTGACCAGCTGCCTGTGGATGCAGTCATCCCACTGCTTGCACGTCCCCAGTTGCCGTTGCTAGCCGAAGTTCAGTTGAGAGGCGATGGAGTGAAATGGGCTGCACAGGCAATCCAAGGCGCTGTAGCAGCAGCAGCCAAGCGGCAAAACAGGGTAAATCGTGGAGGTCTGGTCGATGCGCTCGTAATCGCTCGGTCGGTCGCTTTAACGGCGCGAGCCAAGAGCACTGAGATCGCGACGGAACAGACAACCGCGGCGGTAGCACTAGCCCGAGAACGCTACGAATCGAATTTGCAAAATGATCAGGCCGTTAAGGAAGCTGTTCGGAACCTAGAACAATCGGTAGATGAGCAATCCGCTGCCTACCGACGGCTGCTGGATGAGCGACCACCTGTCGCCAGGTCAGGGTGGGAAGAAGCGGAGTGGGACGTATGGTGTCCGCCGACCGTCGTTGAACCGGTCAGCCTTGGCACTCTAATTTGCCCTCCAGAAGAGCTTCAACCTGAATTCAGTGATATCCCCACCTATACCTTAGGAATCACCGATGACATTCGTCGGCTCGGCGGGATTGTTTACACGTACAACCGGTCTACGCGTGCCACCGCGCTGTCGGCTTCTCGGTCCCTGGTGGCGCGACTTCTGGCTTCGATTCCGCCCGGAAAGGCCCGATTTACCTTCTTCGATCCGCTGGGCCTCGGTGAGTCTGTGGCTCCATTCCTCGCCCTTGCAGATCACGACCAGAAGCTCATTGATGGCAAAGTTTGGAGCTCTGCTGAGGAACTGAGAACTCGGCTTTCAGAACATATGAGCCACATCGAAATAGTTATCCAGAAGTATCTGCGCGGCGAGTTCCAATCGATTGAGGATTACAACGTTGAGGCCGGCGAGATCGCCGAGCCATACCGATTTCTCTTCGTCTATGACTATCCATCACAGTTCGACGACACGACAATCCATCAATTGGCTCGTATCATTCAAAATGGACCTCGATGTGGCGTCTACACGGTCCTAGTAGCCAATGCAGACGTAGTTGACGAGAGACTTTCGATCCAAGCTTTGCCGCCACTGACGATCCTCACTCAAGACGGTCCGTCGTCACTGCTCGGTGGGCCTCCAATGACCTTCTCTTACGACATCGATCCGATAGATGCCCTTGGCACGGCGAAGGGCCAGGCACTAATAGATCGGATCGTGGACTCGGTAGGAAGAGCTGGACGCGGAACCGACAATGTGACCGTGGATCTGCCCAAGGCGCTCCGGCTGCACGGCGACACCGTTCGGGCGGGGGTTCGGGCCGATCTGCCCGCTGACGCTTCCCCTGCATTGATCGAAGATCCTTCAACCTGGTGGGCAAACACCACGGTGGAAGCTGTTGCTGCGCCAATCGGGCAGAGTGGCGCTCGAGACGTGGCTCTGCTCCGATTCGATTCGGAAATCCTGTCAGGGGGCCTGTTGGTCGGTAGACCGGGCGCTGGCAAGTCCACCCTCTTGCACAGCTATATCGGCGCCCTCTGTTCGCTTTACCCGCCGTCGGAACTTGAGCTTTACCTGATCGACTTCAAAGAGGGTGTCGAATTCAAAGCCTATGCCGAGACTGGGCTTCCACACGCTCGCTGCGTTGCGGTGGAGAGCGAACGTGAATTCGGTTTGAGCGTGCTTGAGTCCATCGTGGACGAAATGAAGAAACGGGCCGCTTTAATCAGGGCAACAGGTGGCGAAAAAACGACCTTCGCACGGCTACGTGAGGCTCTAGATCAGCCTCTTCCTCGGATCGTACTTGTCTTCGACGAGTTCCACGTACTCTTTTCCGAAGACGACAAGGTCGGAGCGATGGCGGCGAACCATCTCGAAACGATCGTTCGACAAGGTCGCGGATTCGGAGTTCATGTGTTGCTCGGTTCGCAGAGTCTGGCCGGCTTAGATGCCCTTGGCAGACATGTTCTCCAGCTGCTGCCGATACGTATCCTTCTTCCGAGCTCCGAGTCCGACGCCCACCTGGTGCTAGGAGACGGTAACGACGCTTGGCGCACGCTCAATCGCCGTGGCGAAGGGATCCTCAACACCGCAGCTGGAGCTCCTGAAGGCAACGTTCCATTCCAGACAGCATTCGAGCCTGAAGAACAGCGTTTCATTCGCCTCCAACAATTGCGACGAAAGGCGGATGACGCGGGATTCATTCGACGCCCGATGGTGTTCGAGGGCTACAGCGCATCCGATGTTGCCGCAGACTTCCCAAACGGGTTGGTCGATCAGTTTATTGATCGGTCATCCCTCATTCTTCCGTTGCGCGTCGGAACCCCGATGAGCCTTTGCGGTCCTGTCGATATCGAACTCCGACGAGAGGGCGGCGCAAACGTCCTCATCGTGGCCCGTGGGTCCCAGGACGTCCCGCTGGCAATTGTGTTGATGGGAATTGCCTCGGCTGCGTCTTCTCCGGCACATCCTCGGATTGAGTTCGTGGACTTCACAGCTGTGGACGAGGGGGTAGAGGACACCCTGAAGCCATTGCAGAAAGCGGATCTCGTATCGCTGACAAGGCGCCGAGCTGCCGAACGCACCATTGGCGAGCATGCGTCCGAAGTAGCGCGCCGTGTCGCTGAGGACGACGTCCGCGCTCCTGCAATTTTGCTTGTCCTGTATGGCTTACACCGGGCCCGTGCTCTCGACCCGGAAGTCACGCCGGATCCGTTTGAGACAGATTCAACCGGTGACATGCTGACCTCGATTAGGCAGATACTCGTAAACGGTCCAGAGGTCGGGGTTCATGTGATGGCATGGGCAGATAGCGTTACCTCACTTGCTCGCCGCTTGCCACGAAGCCTCCGACGAGAGTTCGGAACGGTAATCGCAGGAAGTATGAGCCGAGACGACTCGATGGAACTCATCGACAGTGACGCCGCTTCCTCACTCAGGCCGCACCAAATAGCGGTCTACAACGACGATGCTGGCACAATCCAACGTGGTCGCAGCTTTTCCGTACCGACTGCTGAATGGCTCGATACAGTTTCATCTCAGGTCTACAAGGAAGATCGACCCTAAGGAGAGATTGATGACATCCGGCGCTCATGGGAACCCCGACGAGCTGAAGAAGTTTGCCAAGCAATTGCGGGACACGCGGACCCAAGTCTCGCAACTAGGACGCGAACTCAAACGAACGCTCTCGAGCATCGACTGGGACGACAAGGTAAAACAAAAGATCGACGCGGATGTCAAAGGTGTGGTTGGTGGGCTTGAGAAGTTTGCTGGCAAGCTCGACGAACATGCGAAGGATGTGGACCGCAAGGCCTCCGACCTCAGTAAGTACCTTGGCCGTTAAGGAATAGAAGTGAACTCCGACGTAGTTCACAATCGAAGTGAGGCGATAGCCCTTACGAGCCGCGCTCTCTCCCGCTACTCGGCTGGAACAGAGCATGCTCTTCAGTTGTTCGATGGCGCGTTAGTAAGCGCACATTCAATGGCGGATCGTGAGCTTGCAGCTCGGCGAGTGGAATTGGAAAAAGCGAAGGCGGCGCTCGGTGCTGCCGATTCGTGTTCGGTTGCCGAGTGCCAAAGGCGCGTCACCTGGGCTGAGCAACGAGTCATGGCTGCCGATTCAGTTGTAAAGACGATCTTCATGGCGGGTGACCAGTTCCGGGAAAAGGCGCAGCGGTTCAGTGCACTCGCCAACGACGCAACCTTGAGGGGACAGGCCAAGCTGCGAACATTAGATCGAGACCTCGACCGCTACCTAACTGCTTCCCGTGATGGTGTTAGTAACACTGTGAGTAACAGCCTTGGCAACGCCCGAACGAGAATCACCTTCGGATCTGTTCTGGCTTGCCTAGGGCTTGAGGAAATCGACGTCGCTGCGGCAGACTTCTCCGACAATCCAGTTATTTCCTGGCAACATGCCACGCGCTCCGAGGTGGAGTGGGCGGTTGATCGTTGGGATGCGGTCGTCTCAAAGGTCGCGGCCCGTGGGGGATGCCGCAACGAGCTTGCAGAACGTGACGCACGGGACGGAGCTACCGGCACGATGCGACAACTGGCCAGTGTTTGGGACATGTTTCTCGGTGACAACGCAATTACCCTGGAAACGTCCCCGTCCGGCGGCTTCAAAGTTATTGATGGTCGACATCGCCTTCTCGTCGCAGCAGAAATGGGCATCGAACACCTCCCCGCAAGAGTGATTCGAAAGGACTTGAAGTGAGCCGACTTGACGAAGGCACTCGATCAATGGTGGACGAGCGCCGACTACTAGAGCGTTCATGGGATACGGCGAGCGGCCCATGGAGTGATGCCCGGCGGGATGAATTCGAAGGCCAGATAGTGTTCCCTCTCGTACGTGCAGCGGCAGAATTGACGCGTGAAATGGAGGCAACGGCGACTGTGATCCAGCGAGCGCTAACTTCGCTCTGAATCCGATCAGACTGTTGCGCTCCGGGGTTGGCTGGCGTTGTGCGGTTGTTGCGAAAATTCGGCCATCAACGAGCGCCCCACCGCCCCTGGCCTCACCGGCAACCACGAAGTCCGAGCCCTCTCACGCAATATCGACCGCGCCGACCCGTCCAGCCGAAACGGTGGATCACTCACCACCGTCGCCAAAGCACTCGTCCCACCAGAAATGATCCGCCAAATCAAACCGAGCGAAGCCCTCCGCACCCAACCAACCCATCCACCTCCAAACCCGCCGCTACTGGACCAACCGCAACCTTCGTAAGCGCGCAGACGGTACGGTTCCAGACCCGCTAGAAACCAACGGCACCCTCGACGGTCGCCGAATCGCGTCAAGACTCCGCCCATTCAGCCACGTCTGACAGGTACGATGTACTTTGCGAGGATGAGTGGTCACGGTCGCCAGCGCTTGTACCGGGCTTCACCCTGCCGGACGGTAGCTTGTCATGATGGTTAGCCTCGCCCGCCGCTACTGGCCCTTGCTGATTTCCATTGCATCGTTAGCGACTGCGTTTGTCGGCGCTGACAGTCCGATTCTGACCCGCGTCTCACTCGTGATCGCCGCATTCGGCCTTATTGCTGAAAGTCGTCGGCCGCTCGAAAACAGTCACCACGATTTCTCAATCACCGACTGGACTAAGGTCGGCGATGAGCACGTGTTGGACGTGCCGTTCAAAGCCCATCGCGTCCGTCATCCATCGCCCACTGTGTTCTGGTGGCTATCGGGCAGCCTTGAAGCCGTCGAATGCGCCGTTCAAACGTCACCGAACCATGACGTTTCCATTTTCATCGGCGTACCTCCATTCGCTGGTCGCCTTATCTTCTCCTGATGGTGACTTCAAGTCCCCCTTAACTTACAGAAAGGCGACGAGGCGCCCAGGACTCTGTCTCGACCTTGCATGCGGCGCCGGTCGCTACGCAAGCACCATCGCCGACACGGGCTACTCCGTGATCGGAGTAAATCTCTCGTCTGACCAATTGCGCATTGCGCAGAAACGGGTTGATGACATCATTTTCGCCGATGCCACGTTGCTACCGTTCGCCAACAACTCAATGGATCTTGTTGTTGGCATGTATTTCCACACCGATATCGAAGACCTGAGCAGTGTCATGACGCAAGTACACAGGGTCCCCGCCATGGATGTTACTTTGTGTACATAGGACTTTATCAGCCCTTTCGTTGATAGATCCAACGACCTAACGACACGACGTTGACCTTCAGTCTGGCTACGGGGAAGAGAACTGGGCGATGGTCGGTTCTGGTGGCGGTAAAGGGCTCTGGAGTCGCATCGGCGGGCACCACAAGACGTTCACATCGTTCCGTTCCTAAATTCTCTAGTTGATATTGGTTTGATGCGTAAGCGATTCATCGAACCCCTGGCCCTGCTCCAAGAAACATCGCGGTAAAGCTCACCAAGCCATAACCCCGAGCAGTCATCAACCCTCGCCCTCATTTCTGCACCGCACCTCAGTAAGCACAATTCACATAAATGCCCGGGCTGTAATTGAAAGACGCTCAACGGGCTGCGTATGTCCATTCTCCAGGTCGAGAAACTTCGGAGGCTTCGAATGATTGCTTTTCGGTGTACCTTGCAATTTGTCCTTGGCGTACTTCGCCTTGCTGTCCGAGTAACGGTTGCAATCGCTAACTTCGTCGCCACCCTTTTGTTGTGGCTTGCTGCACCACGCGCCTGTCTTGCCGCGAAAGTACTCCAACACAAATAGGGCAGCGAACCAACACTCCTTGTTTTGAATTTATTCGTGTACTTACGTGAACGTCGTGTTTGGTTCATGTTGATCTGCCCGAGGATGAGCTTCGAAAGAGGGACTAGCCCGCTGTAAAAGAAGCGTTCAGCAGTGCGGTTTGCGCCGAAATGTTGGCACCGAGAGCCACGTCGCGAATGAGTATCGCAAACGGTTCCTCCGAAATCCGGCTCAGGCACGAATCGATAATTTCGAGTGTCAGCGACCCGGACGGTGCCACGGAACCGAGTAACGCCAGAATCTGTGCCGATTGGCGCGCGGGCAGGTCCTGCGCCTTCGCAAGAACCGCTTGAACCGCTATCGGGTCTGATCGGAGTCGTCGACGCAATTGTCTAACCAGCGCTGTTTCGTAATAGGTAAGTTCGTTGCCAGCACAATTTATCCACTCAAGGTCGCGTGCCACAAGCCAACCGACATCCTCGCTTGGCATACATGAGTAAGCGACCGCAAGGTAGGTATGCACGTGTAGTTCTGCTTGAGCGTCGTGGTCCGCGTCATCTCCGTCGGCTGGATCTATGCCGTCGCTATCAGCGACCGGGTAACGGATCAACTTCGTAATTTGTGTCCAAGCCTTTTGGACGAACGGGTGTGATGGGCGAAGCACTGCGAGAGTCTCGAGCTTGGCATCGCCAAACCAAGCCACGTCGGTTGTGACATTCACGGACATCATGTCTACTAGGCGAGAAACATCCAGGCCGTAGAGATCGGCATCCTGGGCCATCCAGACTGCATCGTTTCTGTGATTGTTTTCGGCTACGACTTGACGTTCAAGTATGTCGGTCGCTGTAGAGCGGTTCCGGCCCTGGTCGGCGACGAACCATGTAACGACCGACGCCTCGGACAAAAGTTGCGGGTTGACATCGATCGCCAGGCGAAGGTCAGCATCGAGTGCAGGAAAGCGGCTTGCGACCGTCGCTAGTTGACCCCACATTGCCGATTCCGGGTTTTGGGACCACTTCCCGGACAGTCGGTTGACGAGCTCAGCTCCGAAGTGTTCGCGAAGTTCAGCCCATCGGTGACCGAGTTGGTCGAGAAGTACCTCGTTTGGTCCAGAGAGAAGGTCGCTGGCCAGATCGACACTTACTAGAGCTGGACTGTCCCCGTACGTTTCAAACCTATTTTCGACGGGCGTCCAGTCACCGATTACACACATCCCAACCCAAGCCGCCCGTCTACGCGCTTCATGGTCATCGCCGTAGCAGGAAGCTACTTCACCAAGACGTGTCAGGGCGTGGCCCCAGTCTTGGTCCGTGATGCTACCTCGAGCCCTTAGGGCCACGAGCGCTCGGTGATACGCAAGCGGCGCTACGCACTTTACGGGCCCAAAGTTCTCGTCAGCCCAAGACCCGCAAACTGAACGGACGAACTCTGGCTCCACAAACTCACTGGCGAGGATCTCGTTGATCGCGTAGCGAACACTCGCAGGTGGAACCCGGATTAGCTGTCGAGCACGTTCTACAAATACGCTAACTGCCACTGGGTCGTCTTTATAGGCGGAAAGCAGGCCGGGAAGGTGCCGCCCGCCTGCCATCTTCCCACAACGCTCGAGAATCGCTATCGCCGACGCACAAGGAAAAAAACGCACGGCGAGCTCAAATCTAACATCCCGGCCCCATGTTTCGACGTCAACGGGCAATAACACAAAAGCCTCGGCACAGATTCTTTCACGTTCCGCAGGATCGGTGATGTCTTCGCAACAATCGGCCAGACCCGTCGCAATCATGTCGTAACGGACGCTTGTTTGGATCTCATGCTGTTCGGCGAGTGATCGGAGCATTCCGAGGAGCCATTCGCGACCCGCTTCTTGCCCGAGCACACGGCCTGCGAAACCCGCCAATTTTCCTGTCGTTGTTGACTCTTTAGTCATTAAGGCAGAGTGGAGTTTCGAGATGACCTCGGCATCGTTGGGAAAATGTTCGAGCAGGGCCGCCGCCGGCCAGTGGGGAACACTTGACACAGCAAGGGCTCGAAGCAGCGCTCTTCGCATATGAGGTCCCTGGTCGATTGCGGCCAGTTGGAATAGTTCGATATCGCGGTGATCGTGCGAAAAGTTCTCGTCAGTGTTCAGGTGCTGTAGTGCATCAACTAGGGCCGGGACCGGGCCCAACGCGCAGGAAGTCGCTGCCGGAACCTGGCCGAGCTGCCAGATCAGCCCTTGGGTCGGAGGCTCCACCAGTAGAGTCCACGATACGAGCCGTTTTTCAACGATTGCTTGCACGGTGACATTGTCGATACCCGCTACAAGAGAGGCAGCCAGACGAACTCGATGTGACAGAAGGGGATGAATCTCTGCTCGGTCCGCAAGAACCTGTGCCTGTTCCCGGCCAAGTTGTCCCGGCAAGTCATAGGGTCCGAACACGACTTCGGCAAGCATCTCAGGTGCATGTAACCCAGCAGGAGTGTCAGCGCCATGATCGCGAAGTTCTCCGGCGAGGTCGCTGCGTTCTCCAGGTCGAGAGGTCTGCCACAGGACCCCCAGAAGCACCTCGTGCCAACGGACGTCACCGATTCTCTCGTTCTGGAGTTCATGTCGCTCGACCTTTGACAGTCGCGTTGTTATGTGAGCCGCGGCCAGTTGCTCCTGCAGGCAACGGTGCACAAACGCAACTTCGCGGGGGCCTTGCCTAACAAGCAGACCAAGTTCTCCCTCAGCAATATCTGCGATCAAGCCTGCCTGTTGGATCGCTTCGGAATGCTCAAGGGCTAACACTTCAGGGTCCCGGAGAGCAGCGATCAGATCATTGCGTAGGTGCTCTTGACTTATGGCCGCAAAATCCCCACGCTGTTGTGCCTGAAACGCGACGTCGGCAAGGACTGCCAGCAACGAGCGCTCCTGTAACCCAGCGCGCGCCGTAGTTATCGAAGCTGCAACCCGGCGACGCGACGGATGATCTCGGACTAGAAGGTGAATCGCCTTTTCGAACACCTCAAAACGACGATTCGGAAGTCGTGCGCCTGTGGCCGCCCGAAGGTTAGCGAGGAGAACTAGGAACAAAGGAACACCCGCCATCGCACGCAGATCGGCTGACGCCTCTATTTCTGCCATAAACCCGCTGACCGTCGTTTCAAGCGTTGCCTTTGCAGTCTCGTCCACTCCAGAAGCGAGACACGACCCAGCCAAAGACCGTTGCTGGCTCGGTGACAAGGATGCCATCCGGGAATACGACCACCCGGAACCCAGCTTTAGCCGCTCAAGACCATACGGGCGTGACGAGACAACAAGTGCAATGGATCGTGTTGTAGCAAAAGTCTCGAGAGCGGCCGCAGCGTACTCCCCTGCTTGCAACCCCGACCATTCATCAAGTCCGTCAACGACCAAAAGAAGTCGGTCGTCACTAAGTGCTTGTTCGATAAGCGGCCAAGCATGTCCAACATCGTGCTGCTCGATCCACGCCTTTATAACCTGGACAACCGAGGCGTCCTTGCCGCTTGCGCCAGTAACGCGCTGCGTAAAGAAGTGAAAAGGCAGCCAAATGGGAAGTCGGTCGCCCCAGCGTTCAGCAAGTTCTGACCAAAGCGGAACTTCGCTGAGAAGGTCAAGCACCAGATGTCGAAGCAGCGTGCTCTTTCCTGCCCCAGGTTCCCCAATGACGACCTGGCGGTCAGAAGTACCGAGCCACTCATTTGCAGGCACGGTTCCGACCCGGGAGGTTTCGCTCGAACGCCGAGCAGCCCCGCTAACCCCGAGCCAATCGCCATTGGTGAATCCGCTTGGGACTCGGCCGGTTTCGAGTGGTACCGGTGAGGCTTCAGGTGACGTTTGTGGAGCATTTTCCACGCCGAAGTTACTTTTGGGCGTTGGCGAGGGGGCCGATTCTCGCGGATATGCCTCTGCTGTTCGAATTGGCCGAAGATCGGCGATGACAAACCGATTTGTCTGAGGTCTCGCGCTTGATTGAGGTAGGTCCGAACCGGAAATTCGAGGGTCTGCGAGACCGAAGGTCGCAGTATAGATTCTTCGAATTTCGGCCCTAAGTCTGGCCACCTGACTTCCATCAAGGCGAGTGCCGAGCCGTTGCGCCGCTTCCGCTCCTAAAAACGCTTCGACCCATGCGCGGCCAAAGAAATCATCAATCAGTTCAGGCATCTCTCGAAGGAGGCTAGAGATCTCTTCTTGGTCCCAAACAGTAAGCTCGATTTGGGACAAAGCGAGACGTTTTGACTGGGCCTCGATCTCTTTTGTGAACTCGGTAGCGACACCGGATGCGCTCGTGGCGTAGATAAATTTCCGTGAAGTCGACGCCCACGAGCCCCCAAGGAAGTCGCTGACAGCGTTTTTGATTCCTGTCTTTGTCACCTTCTTTATTCGCCGCGCCTGAAGACAGACCGCATTTCGAACAAGCGATGGGGCATCAAGGGAAATTGGATCACGCGAGTAGACGTCGATTCCCTGCTGCGCCTGGCCGCGACTTCCATACAGACGCGTGACGCTCGCGGACACGCCTGGAATAACGACCTTTTCGACTTCCTGTTTATGTCGAAGAAGTCGGAGGCATAACCGCTCAAAATTCTCCCACTCAAGTTGGTGTACCGGGAGGATTTGGATTCGAGTCGACACTGGAGGGCTGACGCTGCACGTTGGGGGGAGACTCAACCGAGACGGAAAGCTCCTGCTTTCGTCAACTCTGGATTGGTTAACCATCACTACGGCTCCATCTTCTGCTCACCGAACAAACCGTAGGCGTTGTAAACGGAGCAATTACGCAAATACGAAATTATTGAGTTCCCATTCACGGCACGATTCATTGCCCCAATTTGAGGCAAATGGTCCTAGATGCCAAGCGAATAGGCTAATTAGAGAATTGAGCGATCGGCCCAGCGCCAAAGAACCGATAGGCCGAATGCCGATGGTGGCATCCAATTGGATCACGAGCAGCGGCACGAATCGCGACTCAAGCAGATGCATCTCCACCTATCGCGTCGAGGAGTTGGAGGCGGTCGGCGCGGATGGCGGTTCGGGTTTGGCGACGTCCGTCGGGGGCGAGATAGCCGTGTTGGGTTAGTTGGCCGTCGATCGCTACGGTGCGGCCTTTTTTGATGTGGTCGGCTTGGCCTGCGGTGCGTTCCCAAGCTTGGATTTCCATGATCACGCTGCCGACGTAGGTGTCTTTCGCGGTGCGGATCGAGAATGTGGTGAGGGTGGTTTCTCCTCGTGGTGTTTTCACGGTTTTCTTGATTGGATCGGTCACGGCACGTCCACTGATCACGATCCGGTTTATGGCCACACGGGTGCTTGACATAGTTCTCCTCAGTTCAGGTTGACCCGCCAAATCACGGAGTTGATCGATGACTGCGGCGAGTGATTTGGTGATGTGAACTGGTTCGCTCAGGCCAAAACGATGGCTGTTCGGGTGGTGGTTCACACGTCAGGTATTCGCCATCGGCCGGTTGGATGCGACAACAACACTTCGAGCGCGACGCACAGCAAACGTTGAATGCGAATGAGTGCGGTGGAGATGTTCTCCGCTATTCGATGCTTGAAGGAGCTCTCGATGCCTGCACTCACTATGAACCCTGCCCTGTTTGTCTCGTCGATTTTCGCCCAGGTTGATCCTGTTACTCCGTCGAAGGATTTCCCCGGAGCCGATCTGTTGGCCAACATGCTCCAGTGGGGAATGTATTTGTCCCTCGCTCTATCGGTCGGTTCGATTATTTATGGCGGTGGTTCGTGGACGTGGTCGAAGTGGGGCAATTCCGGTTACGCCGTTTCAGGCAAAAGTTGGGTGCTCGGTGGGATCATCGGCGCGCTTATCTCTGGCCTTGCGGTCACGATGGTGAACCGGCTCTTCTCTGCCGCTGGCGCTTGATATGCGACGAACCACAATCTGCGCATTCGCGCTTGCTGGAATCGTCATGGCGACCGGTGCCTGGCAGTTTCTCCACCAAGGATCTGAGCCACCAGCAATTGCACTACCGACGGTAATCGCGAAGAGTACAGACCTGGCAGTAAGCGCGCCTACAACAATGCCTCAAGGCGTTATCACTCACAACACAGATAACCGTTCGGAGGCTGGAGCTATCAAGGCGGCAGTCCGGTTCCTTGAACTCGACGAGCAGCTCTTCCCCGCTGTCTCACCCGAGGCCTCCAGGTCATTGTCGGATTCAATCACCTCAACCGGTTCCCAGAAACGGTTGGGCGATCGTGCCGAGGCGCATCAACGTGAGATTCTGGCCAAGGGGGATCTTGAAGGGCTCACGCTTCGCCTCGCACCAATCAGCACCCGGGTTCGGAAATACAACGACACTTCGGCAACAGTCGACATCTTCTTGTTACGTCTCTGGTCATTCCCCACCAAAGGCGCACTCGACGATTACGCAACAGCTGAGATCAAACTGGTATGGGAGAACAGCGAGTGGCGGCTCAACGATTCATCGGTGATCGACGGCCCTTACCCCGTCGCACGATTCTCCGCGCGACCCACACTTGCCTCAACCGCAGCACAATACGAACAAACACTTGCGGGCTTCGATGATCAGGATCTGTTGCCATGACGATACTTGCCGATATCGGGATCGGGCCGATCAGCATCCCCACACCTGGTGATGTTGTAAGTGCACTGAAGAATGCTGTGCTCGACGTGGC
>JANLRI010000652.1:0-3477 GCA_031361565.1 Betaproteobacteria bacterium
CGGGCAGGTCTTCGGCCGTGGCAGAAGATCGTACCGCCACGGATAAAGTCGGGCCGACTTTACTCAGCATCGCGGCATAGCTTTCGCGTATACCTTTCTCTAGCGCTTCGGGCAAGGGAGCCTCAATCACCCATTGACGAATTTGAGCCCCACATTGCGCCAAGGCTTTGACGTCGTCGACGTTCAGGCTAGCCAGCCGATCCGCGATGCGTTGCGTCAACTTGTTAAGGCTTAGAAAGTTTCTAAAAGCTTCAGCGGTAGTAGCAAAACCTCCTGGCACGCGAACGCCCGCAGTCGATAACTGGCTAATCATTTCGCCAAGCGAGGCGTTCTTACCGCCTACGATCTCAACATCATGCATGCGAAGTTGCTCAAAAGGGGCGACCTGCAGCCCGCTTAATAGGTCGGCGCCACCTGAGGGGTGGTTTAGCACTTGGTTCATCGGAGAGTCCTAACATTAAAAAGAAAGAGGTACTGCCGGGCGAGCTCAAATCCAGATTGTTAAGTTCAATCAACTCAGACAAGCTCCAAAACCCAATGAATTTGTCACGATTGTAACGAGTGACAAGTTAGTATTCATATTTACCTGTAGAGTCTAAAATAGAAGTGCCCATGAGTGAAGCCTCGCCTCCCCCTTCTACATCGCCGGATCGCCGCCTGTCGGATCGAACTTCTCCAGCCGTTGATCGAACCGTGTTTTACATCTCCGACGGTACCGGCATTACTGCCGAAACCTTTGGATTGTCCCTGTTGAGTCAGTTCGAGCAGCTCAAACTGCGACAAATTCGACTTCCTTTTGTGGATTCGAAAGTAAAGGCTGAGGAAGCAATTCGGCGTATCAACGCTCAGGCCATGCAGGATCGCCTGCGACCGATTGTGTTTAGTACCTTAGTGGACCCGGAAGTCAACGAAGTTGTGCGCACGGCCAACGCGCGCTTCCTCGATCTTTTCGCAACGTTCGTGGAGCCTTTGGAGATCGAATTTGGCGTGAAGTCCAGTCATCGTGTAGGACGCTCCCATACGGCCGATAACTCGGAAACCTATAACCGCCGTATTGCGGCCATTAACTACTCTCTGGCCCATGATGATGGCCAATCGGCGGCCGCTCTTGCCAGCGCGGAAGTGATCTTGGTAGGTATATCGCGCAGTGGCAAGACCCCAACCAGTCTTTTTTTGGCCATGCAACACGGCATTCGAGCCGCAAACTACCCTCTCATTCCTGAAGATTTTGATCGCAAAAAGCTGCCACCCGCGCTCTATACCTACAAAAGCAAAATTTTCGGCCTCTCTATTGCACCTGAGCGCCTTGCTGAAGTGCGTAATGAGCGTCGGCCTAACAGCCGCTATGCCTCTCTCGACAATTGCCGCTACGAAGTGTCGGAGGCGGAATCGATGATGCGCCGTGAAGGCATTAGTTGGCTATCGTCGACCCATAAGAGCATCGAAGAGATTGCTGCAACGATCCTTCAACAACTAGAGAGCCAACAGGAGCAGCGCTAGATGCTCGATGCCCTTAAGATCTTGGGCGATGAGCGCGACGTTGGCGTTGTTGCTCATAGAGGCAAATGGAAAGTGCCGAGGCCACGTTCAAGGACTCAACGGCCGGGCTTTGAGGGATAGACACCCGAATTGCCATGGGCGCTTCCAAGAGGCTTTGCCGCAAGCCTGAACCCTCGTTTCCAAAACACCAGATTGAGGGTAAGGTTAAATCGGCCTGATCGATCATGCTGACCGATGAGGCCACTTGCCCCGACGTCACGAGTAGCCGGAAACCTTTCAAGGCAATAAGTGACTCGATCTCAAACTCATCGTAAATATTGATGCTGAAATGGGCGCTCATCCCGGCTCTTAAGACCTTGGCTGACCAGGGCCAAACGGTTCCCGACGAGAGCGCGATTTGGTGCACACCCAAGGCCGCGCATGAGCGCAATATTGTGCCAAG
The DNA here is from genome assembly GCA_031361565.1 of Betaproteobacteria bacterium. Taxonomy (GTDB): domain Bacteria; phylum Pseudomonadota; class Gammaproteobacteria; order Burkholderiales; family Burkholderiaceae_E; genus JAPOKJ01. The sequence continues at coordinate 1,943 of JANLRI010000652.1, forward strand.
ATTGCCAGGATCTTGAATGCGATCCAGAAATACTAAATCACCTCGGCTGGGGTCGGGCTCGTCGAGAAGAGCCAGTTTCGGGCTCACCAAAGCGATCGGTCCAAAGAACGTTTCTAAGCTAGTGAGCTTGGCGAACAAGTTGTTGCTGAGCACCTCCATCGGCACCGGGTAGGCTGATAGCCAGGCCTGCAGCTCGGCGCTCATCTTGAATTGCTCCGCAACAATAATGCAATGAGGGCGGGCGTAGCGTAGGTTCCAAGCTTGCATCAAGTGAAACCCTTCGAGCAAGAGTTCGCCGGATTTTCGATCAGACTTTTCTTTGGCCATTAACCAGCGCCGAAAGCTAGCATTGCTCGCCGAACTAATCACAACAAGCCTCGCTCGGCCAAGCGCACCGGGGCAAAACTACGACGATGCTCCACACAAGGCCCATGTTGACGCAAGAGCTGAAAGTGCGCGACCGTGGCGTAACCTTGATGTTTTCTGAAGGCGTACACCGGGTAAAGCTCGTCGAGCTCCAACATCTTTCGATCACGCGCACACTTCGCCAAGATCGAAGCGGCTGAGATCGCGGGCTCTAAAGAATCACCCTTCACGATGGTTTGCACCACACAATTTAGCGCTGGGGTTTGGTTACCGTCCACCAAGGCCATGCTCGGCTGAATCTTGAGGCCTTCAACCGCTCGCCGCATCGCCAAGAGACTGGCTTGCAAAATATTCATCAGATCTATTTCTTGTGCGCTGGCGCTAGCTACGCACCAACTTAACGAGCAGTTCTGGATCATGATTTCTAGCTGATCGCGGCGTTTTGCGCTCAGCTTCTTACTGTCTCGAAGCCCCTCGATTGGGCGCTCTGGATCCAGGATCACCGCAGCAGCGTATACCGGACCCGCCAAAGGTCCGCGCCCTGCTTCATCGACACCGCAAACAAAGTACCGAATTGCCAGGGTCATTTTTGTTCCGCCAATTCGCGCAGCTTGTCGGCGCTTTTTTGTGCGCAGCCTTGTCGTAAACTTTGGTGAAGCGCCAGGAAGCGATCTGCAATCTCGTTTTGGAAGGAAGGGCTATCGAGTTGTTTCAAGAGCGCCTGGGCCATCGGCTTGGGTAAGGCATTCTCTTGAATAAATTCTGGCACAATCCATCCGCCACCCAAAATATTCGGCAGGCCCACATACGGAAGGTAGGCCATATCGCGCATACGCATGTAACTAATTCTCGGCATCTTGTACGAGATCACCATCGGTTTTTTGAGTAAGGCCGTCTCCAGGGTGGCTGTGCCGCTCGCCACCAAGGCAGTATTGCAGGCTGCGACGCTCAAGCGACTTTGACCGTCCAACACCCTTAGGTTCATTTCATTCGGTAATTTTGCCTGCCGAATCATTGCTTCAATCAAGACTTTGAGCTGAGCATTGGCCGCAGGCATTAAGAATTGAACTTCGCTGCGCGCCTGATGAATGAGCTTAGCAGTCTCAAGAAACGGAGCGACGAGATACTGAATCTCCGACTTTCGACTACCGGGCAACAAGGCAATCACC
>JANLRI010000655.1:0-2998 GCA_031361565.1 Betaproteobacteria bacterium
CGATGGGCGCTTGCCCGGAATGCGATGGCCTCGGGGTTGTTCAGTTCTTTGATCCGAAGCGCGTTGTAGTCTTCCCAACGTTAAGCTTGGCCTCAGGCGCCATCAAAGGTTGGGACCGTCGCAATCAGTTTTATTTCCAGATGCTGCAAAGCCTGGCGGCGTTTTACGAATTTGATATTGAAGCGCCCTTCGAGCAATTGAATGATCGTGCCAAGCATGTCATTCTCAATGGCTCGGGCACCGAAAAGGTGGCCTTCGCTTATCTTTCTGAGTCCGGTCGCATGACTACTCGAAACGAGCCCTTCGAGGGCATCCTACCCAACCTGGCGCGGCGCTACAAAGAAACCGATTCCTCGGCCGTGCGCGAAGAGCTGTCAAAGTTTCTCAATCATCAGACCTGCCCTACTTGTAGCGGCACACGCTTAAGAGTGGATGCGCGCTCGGTGCGCCTGGGTAAGCGTCACGAGGATGTGCCAATCTGGACGGTGTCGGGCTGGACCTTGAAGCAGGCCTTGAAATGGTTCACAGATCTACAACTCGATGGCAACAAGCAATTAATCGGCGAGCGTATTGCCAAAGAGATCGTCAGTCGACTCACCTTCTTGAACAACGTCGGTCTGGAGTATTTGTCACTTGATCGCTCGGCGGAAACCTTGTCGGGCGGTGAGTCGCAGCGGATTCGCCTGGCCTCGCAAATTGGCTCAGGCCTGACGGGTGTGATGTACGTACTGGACGAACCCTCGATTGGCTTGCATCAGCGCGACAATGATCGCCTGATTGACACCTTGCGCCACTTGCGCGACATCGGCAACACGGTATTAGTCGTTGAGCATGATGAAGATGCGATTCTGAATGCCGATCATGTCGTGGACATGGGTATTGGTGCAGGGGTACACGGTGGCAGGGTCATTGCCCAGGGCACACCGGCCGATATCGCTGCCGAGCCCGAGTCTTTAACCGGGCAATACCTCTCGGGTGTACTGCGCATTGAAATTCCCAAAAAGCGCAGACCTCCAGGGGACACCTGCCTCAAAGTCGTAGGCGCCAAGGGCAACAATCTAAAGTCCGTGAATGTAGAGTTTCCGGTGGGTCTACTGATTTGCGTCACCGGTGTTTCCGGCTCAGGCAAATCCACCTTGGTGAACGAAACACTCTATACCGCCGCCGCCCGCAAGATTTACCGAGCGCATGCCGAGCCTGCCGAGCACGACGCAATTGAAGGGCTGGAGCATTTCGACAAAGTGATCAATGTCGATCAAAGCCCGATTGGTCGCACGCCGCGCTCCAACCCGGCCACGTATACCGGTATGTTTACCTCCATTCGCGAAATCTTCGCCGAGACCCCTACCGCCAAGGAGCGTGGCTATGGCCCCGGCCGCTTCTCGTTTAACGTGAAGGGGGGACGTTGCGAAACCTGCGAAGGCGATGGCATGATCAAGGTGGAGATGCATTTTCTGCCCGACGTGTACGTCGCCTGCGACACCTGCAAAGGCAAGCGCTACAACCGCGAAACGCTCGAGGTGCAATACAAGGGACGCAATATTTCTGAAGTGCTGGACATGACCGTGGAAGCTGCGGCGGCGTCGTTTAGCGCTGTGCCGATGATTCACCGTAAGCTTCAGACTCTATTAGACGTAGGTCTGGGTTATATACGGCTCGGCCAGTCCGCCACCACCTTGTCTGGAGGCGAAGCGCAGCGCGTCAAACTTGGCGAGGAGCTGAGTAAGCGTGACACCGGGCGAACTCTGTACATCTTGGACGAGCCTACTACAGGCTTGCATTTTCACGACATCGCCTTGCTCCTCAAAGTGCTCAACACTTTGCGCGATCATGGTAATACTGTCGTGGTGATTGAGCACAATCTGGATGTGATCAAAACCGCTGACTGGATTATTGATCTGGGTCCGGAGGGCGGCGGTGGCGGCGGTACGATTGTCGCTACGGGCACGCCGGAACAGGTGGCAAAAGTGCCCGAGAGTTACACGGGCAAGTACCTCGCGAAGGCTTTAAACCCCCGAAAACTCGTTTCCCGGTCGTAACTTCGGGTCGTAACTTCGGGTCGTAATTTGTGGTCCCAATTTTGTGGTTTTAATTTTGAGGTCTTGGCTTGGGTCCAATTTGAGGGTCCAAATTGAGGGTCGAACTCGGGGGGAGTTGGCGCGAGTCGGCAAAAACCCACCTCGAGGCATCGATTTGATATCAAACCGTGATCTCTGCTATGTTAGCTTTGCCACGCCGTATCGACAGGACTGAGGTAGCAGATGCGGCCTTTCAAGAGATTAAAGGCCGACCCAACCTATTTTGACCCCAGGTGGAATCAGCATGAAACGGCGTGAAGCAATCTTTCATTTCTCAACACTAGCACTAGGCATCGCCATGTCAACACCCTCCAATAGCGCTCAAACCTACACTCCACTCACCAAATCCAAAGCGGACTGGAAGAAACTGCTGGCGCCAGCCGCCTATGCCGTGTTGTTTGAAGAATCGACCGAGCGCGCCGGCACGAGTCCCTTGAACGATGAAAAGCGCAAAGGCACCTTCATCTGCGCTGCTTGCAATTTGCCTCTGTTCACTAAAGAACAAAAGTTCGAAAGCGGCACCGGCTGGCCGAGCTTCTTCGATGCCCTTCCCGGCGCCTTGGGCCAGAAACGCGATTTCAAAATGATCCTGCCACGCACCGAGTATCACTGCGGACGCTGCGGCGGCCATCAGGGTCACGTTTTTAATGACGGCCCAAAGCCCACGGGCTTGCGTTACTGCAACAACGGCGTTGCCTTGCAATTTGTGCCCGCGGAAGATAAATTGCCGGAGTTGCGTACATGAAATTCCTCAGGAAACTCGCTCTATCCCTTGGGCTCGCTGCGAGCCTCAGTGCTGGCGTGGCGTATGTGAATGCCCAAGCGCCCAAGAGTGCTGCGCCTGCCCCTGGCTCAACGGCCACAGGCACGCCACCTGCAGGCGCCCCAGCACCCTCCACGGCGACGAGCGCGCAAACGGC
>JANLRI010000682.1:0-4452 GCA_031361565.1 Betaproteobacteria bacterium
CTCCACAGAGTTGGCAACGATTGCTACCTCGTGGCGAGACTCGGTTTCCTTGAAAGTTTTGTCTCCAAAAAGTTGGTGGTCCAGTATTCGGTCGGTGCAAGTCAGACGTAATACTTCGGGTATGAATCGATCCTGGACGCACTACGGCGGCAGATTTGTCGAATTCGGATGGCTAAGGTATCAACCCCGCGAGCTGTTGACTGCTCGGCTTGAAAAGGCGGATTTGGTGGTAGTGGTTTGCGGGACAGCGCAATTTGCGGCGGTCGCGCGAAATGTGGGTGTACCTATAGTTATTTGTGCTGCGAAAACCCTTGACGATGAACGTGGAGCATCAGCCCTCAGCTCGAAACGTTGGAAGCGATACCTGATTGCCCTGTGGTCGCTAAGAGATCGACAGCTCGAAAAAGCTGCCCTCTCCAGTTGCGTTGCCTTGGTCGCCCAAAGTCAAATCTCCGCCAAATTGCTTGAGAAACTGTGCAATCGCCCGGTAATCGTTGCACCAATGGGCTATCGAAATCCAGAAGTGTTTGACCCCGTGGGTCACTCTGCACGGGTCAGGACCCATCTCCTTTCTGTGGGTCGCATCGATGATCCCCGCAAGCGAATTGACGTCCTTCTGTTCGCTTACCATCTAGTTCGGGCTCGTAACCCCACGGCACCGGGCTTGATCATTGCGACAGGGTCATCTCCAACAGAAGCCACCCTGAAACAGATTCAGGCTCTAGGACTGGCTCCCTACGTAAAAATTGAGGTCGGTATTTCCAATGAACGATTAGAAGATCTTTACGCACACGCGTTTGCATTGCTCCACACCGCGGACCAGGAAGGTCTAGGGCTCATCGTTCTTGAAGCTATGGCCGCAGGTATCCCTGTGGTGTGCACCCGATGTGGAGGCCCGGAAGACATCCTTCGAGAGGGGATCGACGGCTTGCTGGTTGAACGCAACAAACCCGAGGCAGTTTGTGAAGCGGTACTTTGGATACTCAGCCATTCGGAAGCCGCTGAAAGGATGGGTCGCTCTGGGGCGATGCGAGTTCGAAACGAATGGCACCCAAGAGTTGGGCGGCAAGTTTTTCAGTCGACCCTGAACCAAGTGCTCGGGGATTCTGTCGGCGCGGCCACGACCACTGACCCATAGGACTCCGCCTTCCTCTGTGCCTTAGCTACCACTGTCTCTGACACCACGGCCATGGCAGCCGAAGAGTCAATCCGACACATCAACAGCGTTTCGCCTAGGTCTGAAAAATAGTCGTCGATTGCTTTTTTGTGGCCCATCCAAAAGTTGTAATCGTCGCAAATCAGCACACCACCCGGTGTCATGTTCGCAAACAAATGATCAAGTTCATGGCGAGTTGATTCGTACCAATCTGTGTCCAATCGAAGCAGAGCGATTGGTCCCAAACCTTCAATAGGAAGAGTTTCAAGAACGTCTCCAACAATGAACCGGAGGCGTTCAGACGGGTAGCCGGTCCCCTCCAAATTCGCCCTCACCGATTCGACTGCCGCTACGCACAGGTGGGTTTCAAGCTCCGCTCCCGTGAGACCTACCGCTTGATCGAGATAGGACTTCGCGGAAAGTCCGCCCGCTGAGGCATCAAGACTCGAAGGTTCAGTCAGTCCCGAAAACGTATCGAAGAGCCACAGCTCACGGTCCACGACACCTACTTCAAGCAGTGTTCGAGCAACGGCCATCATTGACCCGCCTTTCCAAACGCCGCACTCCACAATGGCACCTTCGACGTTGGCCGCTATTACGTACCGAGTGGCATTCACCAAAGCCTGGACTCGTTCGATTCCCGTCATGGTGAACCCTGAAACAGCAGCAAAGGTTTCTTCAACACTCAAACCCAAATCATTCGGCAAGTATCGATTCGTAGGAGAAGACGCCAACTGAATAAGCCCAAAACCTTTCCGAGCAAGCACCCACCGGATCAGTCGCAGTTTGCGGTTGGTTAATCGAGTTACCAACATGTGACGCTCCTACTTCGTCTGAGTTTGAGCTGAAGTTGGATTTGGAAAAGAGGAGGAAAGTGCTACCTGGTCACGAACCCAGGCATACGTTTTTTCCATCCCGTGGCGAAGAGTTGTACTGGGTTCCCATCCCAACACCGAGTTCACCAAGGTGTTGTCACTGTTCCTTCCGCGGACCCCGAGGGGCTTTGTGAGGTCGTAGTTCCGTTCGAGCCGCACTCCCGCCAACTTCTCAACGATGTCCACGAGGCCGTTGATGGAGACCATTTCCGAGCTTCCGATATTCAGCGGATCACCAAAATCACTTTGCATCAACCGAAGCGTTCCCTCAACTGCATCGTCGATGAACGTGAAACTTCGAGTCTGTTCACCATCGCCCCAGATCTCGATACTTGGGCTGGGACTTGCCTCAACTGAGGCGATTTTTCTGCAAACTGCCGCTGGGGCTTTTTCGCGACCTCCTTCCCACTCGCCATGCGGCCCGTACACGTTGTGAAAGCGAGCGACCCGGGTCTGCAAACCGAAGTCTTCAGTAAAGTGTCGGCACATGCGTTCACTGAAGAGTTTCTCCCAGCCGTAACCGTCCTCAGGCATAGCTGGATACGCATCGGACTCGGCAAGAGGTGCCTGATTGACCTCATTTTGCCGTTCCGCTTTGTAGACACACGCGGAAGACGCAAAGAAGTAGCGACGAATCCCTTCATTGCGGGCGGCCAAAAGCAAATTGGTATTGATCAAAACAGAAAGCATGCATTCAGCTTTGTGTGTTTCGATAAATCCCATCCCTCCCATGTCGGCGGCAAAGTTGTACACATGTTCACGGCCCGCCACGGCGGTTTGACATGACGTGGGATTCGACAGGTCGAGCTGGAGTTCCTCTACACCTGGGGTGCGAAGGTGCCAATTCTCTAGAGGTTTAAGATCCACACAACGAACTTCGTATCCAAGACGACAAAGCTCTCGGGCCAAATGTCCGCCGATAAACCCTCCCCCGCCCGCAACTAAACACGTTTGTTTCACCGCTCACTCCCAAATCGCAATGAGGGCCTACGAACGATCAACGGCCTCAAGTCAAGGAAACCTAGCGTGATCTGGCGTCGCAAAAGAAAACCATCTACCCACGCCGCAACGGGTGCTAAACGTTTGAAGGTGTTGGTTTTGACCGACTTCTTTTTTCCGGCGCCCGGAGGGGGATACCGCGCAGTTACCAACCTGGTGGCGCCGCTCACCCGATCCGTTGCGTTCTCGTTTCTGAGTACACCATCGAACGATTCCAGGGACGGATCGCTACGAGGCGTGACTACCCACGATTGGCGCAAAGAAGGTGGGTTCCGTGTGCGTCGCATCCGTTGGCGCTTCAGGTCCCTCGCCAAGATCAGAGAAGCTATTCGCTCAGAACAACCGGAGATCATTCTCCTAACAAGTTTGATGTCCAGGTTCAGCTCACTATTGCTGATTTGGCGTGGGCCGAGTTTCTTGTCTCGACGCTTCCCTCCCGTTGTTTTGATGCCTCAAGGCGAGCTGATGAACGGGGCGTTGGCGATTCGCTCTCGGCGAAAAATCGCATACTTGCGGGTGCTCCGGCTCAGCACCTTCATTCGAAATGTTCACTGGTGGGCCTCCACCGAAGAAGAAAAGCGGGCAATTCTTCGCTGGTTCCCCAGTGCGTTCGTTCACCACATCGAGATACCTCCACCGCTGATCTTGGCAACTAGACGCCCGATGCCCGACCGGGGTAAGGGCTGCCGAATTCTTTTTGCCTCAAGCGTTAGCCCGAAGAAACGACCTTCTGTGCTCATCGAAGCGTTAAGTGCAGCACTGCGTCTTCAGCCCGCAGTAACTACATTGACGATGTGCGGATCGGTACACGATCAGCGTGAACAGGATCGATGCGTCGATTTGATGGCGCTTGCCCCAGCTTGCCTCCAGTTCGAGATTCTTGGACCCCTTGAGCCAAACAAGGTTGCCGAGCAGATTCAGGCCTGCCACATCCTCGCTCTGCCTACTCTGGGTGAAAATTACGGCTATGTAATCATCGAAGCGTTGGCGAATTCGAGACCGGTAATTACCGGACGAGAAACCCCTTGGACCGAAATATTGAGCAGTGGGGCTGGAGAGGTGGTTGAAGACTCTGTCGAAGCATGGACCCAATCGCTGTCACGGTGGCTTGCATTTGATGGGGAGCAGTTGCGTGCGCGCTCCGAGCAGGCTTTTGAAGCGGCATTGGAGTTCCTCGCTACGAGCGAGGTCCCGCAGCAGGCGCAACGGCTCTTCGAAGATTTGCTAGGAAGTACCAATTGACAACAACGGGCGTTCTCGCTAAAACTTAGGACTTATCTTGACGGAGGACAGAATGCGCAAATCGATTCTCGCAATCGGGCTGGTAGCCCTCGCCCTAGGGCAGCTACCGATAAATAGCCCAGTGCAGGCAGCGACTGGCGTGTCCAAAACAACCGCCGTCGATTTTAACGGCGACGGTAT
>JANLRI010000688.1:0-2584 GCA_031361565.1 Betaproteobacteria bacterium
TTTTAAAGGTATTCCAACATCGGTCATAGATACGATGGTCGTGCCTGAGGGCTATGTCGCACGGGCGATAGTCCCATGGGGAGAGCCGGTCGGCTTGCCAGGCAATATGCCTGAGTTCAAAAGCGACGCCAGCAACACGGCCGCAGAGCAAGCCGCACAAATGGGGATGCATCACGACGGCCTGCATTTTTATTCCTTGGACGCCAGTCGCCGCGGCTTGCTGGTGATGAACCATGAGTATGTTGATGACGGACTCCTGCATGTCGGTGGACCGGCATCATGGTCCGCCGAAAAAGTTCGTAAGGCGCAAGCCGCACACGGCATTTCCGTGGTTGAAGTTGAGAACCGTGATGGTCAATGGCAAGCGGTGCGGCCGAGCCCCTATGCACGCCGCTTCACGGCCTATACGCCGTTTGCAGTGCAGGGCCCGGCAGCAGGACATGCCTTGCTGAAAACAGCGGCTGACCCGGCTGCTCGCACTGTGCTCGGCACGCTCAACAACTGTGCCAGCGGCATAACGCCCTGGGGCACCTACTTGTCGGGCGAAGAAAACTGGGCGTTCTACTTTGACGCGGGCGATAACCCCACCCCTCATCAAAAACGCTGGGGTGCGCGTAAGGCGAGCTTCTATCGCTGGGGCCAGTTCGATGAGCGCTTTAACCTCGAAAAGCACCCGAATGAGTTCAATCGCTTTGGCTGGGTGGTCGAGGTCGATCCACTGGACCCTTCCAGCACACCTGTTAAGCGCACCGCTATCGGACGGGCGGCCCACGAAGGTGCGTGGATTGCCGTGACAGACGACAAGCGCGCCGTCGTCTATTCCGGTGAAGATGCGCGCTTCGAGTACATCTATAAATTCGTCAGTCGCGATAAGATCGCGCCCGGTGGCGGTAAGGCCAACCGTGAACTGCTCGATCATGGAACCTTGTACGTCGCTCAATTTGGCAATGATGGCAAAGGTCAATGGCTACCTCTGGTCCAGGGCACCGGCCCCCTTACGGTCGCCAATGGCTTTGCCGATCAAGGCGAAGTTGCGATTAAGGCCCGTCAGGCCAGCGATATTCTCGGCGCCACCAAGATGGACCGCCCGGAGTGGCTCACCATTGACGCGGCCAACAAAGAAGTCTATTGCACTCTTACCAATAACAGCGAGCGCGGCAAGCCTGGCCAACCCGGTGTCGACGGTGCCAACCCACGCGTCAACAATGTCATGGGCCAAATTATTCGCTGGAAAGAGCGCGGAGACTTTGATTCCACACACTTTGACTGGAACCATCTCGTTTTGGCAGGCGACCCCGCCAATACGCGCCCGGAGGCCAAAGGCAACATCAAGGGCGATATCTTCGCCTGCCCCGATGGCCTAGCCTTTGATGCACGCGGCCTACTATGGATTCAGACCGATGCCCATGCCAGCCAAATGTACAAAGGTGAGCTTGAAAAAATTGGCAGCAATCAAATGCTGGCCTGTGATGTAAAAACGGGCGAGATTCGACGCTTCTTTACCGGTCCGATCAATTGCGAAGTCACCGGCCTGACTTTCACCCCAGATATGCGAACCATGTTTCTCAACATCCAGCATCCTGGCGAGAATGCGTCGGATCGCTCCGACCCTGCGGAGCCTACCAAGTATTCTACTTGGCCTGAAGGCCTTGGGGCTAAGCGTCCGCGCTCGGCAACGGTGGTGATCCAGAGAAAAGACGGCGGCATTATTGGGACTTAGGCCACGCCATCTCTAGCCTGATGCCACCGCCCGTTTCGGAAAAATCTTTCCTAAACTCTTGAATTGTCCCAAACTGGCCTTATAATTAGCACTCACCCTCGATGAGTGCTAACAATTTAAACCCAGCTCGCCTGCCGAACTTGGTGCAAGTTGTATTCGGGCAACCTCGTTGGGTTATTCCCCAAGCCTAGCTTGGGAAGCCATAAAACCCTTGTAATTCAAGACTTTAGGAGTTCAACGCATGAAACTGCGCCCCCTGCATGATCGCGTAATCGTCAAGCGCCTCGATACCGAGAAAAAGACAGCCTCTGGCATTTTTATTCCAGAAAACGCCGCTGAAAAGCCGGACCAAGGCGAGATTCTCGCTGTAGGCGACGGTAAAGTTGGCGATGACGGCAAAGTGCGCAAGCTGGCCGTTAAAGTTGGCGACAAGGTTTTGTTCGGCAAGTACAGCGGCCAAACCGTCAAAGTTGACGGCGACGAACTGCTCGTCATGCGCGAAGAAGACATCATGGCCGTGGTTGAGAAGTAATTCGAAAGAATTACGAATCCACTCCACTCACCATTGATCCTTTAAAGAATTTAGGAAACTACTAACATGGCAGCTAAACAAGTATTTTTCGGCGACGACGCTCGTAGCCGTATGGTCGAAGGCGTGAACATTCTCGCCAACGCCGTTAAAGTCACCCTCGGCCCAAAGGGTCGTAACGTTGTGCTCGAGCGCAGCTTCGGTGCCCCAACTGTGACTAAGGATGGTGTCTCAGTCGCTAAGGAAATCGAACTCAAAGACAAGTTCCAGAACATGGGCGCGCAGATGGTTAAGGAAGTTGCTTCCAAAACGTCTGACAATGCCGGTGACGGTAC
>JANLRI010000023.1:0-2142 GCA_031361565.1 Betaproteobacteria bacterium
CGCGAAGACTCACGAATCTCCGACATGCACGAGCCCCTGGCGAGTGGAGGGTACCAGCCTCTTGCCGAAGCCAATACGGACATCTGGCGGCGCGCGGGATCCCCTGGGGGAGGTGGTTTCGGCACCGCGCGCGGAATGGTCGCGCTTTACCAAATGATGCTGGGCGGTGGCGAACTCAATGGGGTACGGGTTCTCTCACCCCGCATGTTGGCCTACGCCATTCGCAACCATACGGGAGACAGGATCGATGAATTCATGGGAATGCCGATGCATCGTGGCCTTGGCCCCCATCTGAGAGGGAGTACGGCCACAATTCGTGGATTGGGCGCCCTTGCCGCACCGGAAGCTTTCGGCCATGGCGGGGTGGGTACGTCTTATTGTTGGGGTGACCCCACCAGCGGCGTTTCCTTTGCCTACGTTACTAACAACCGAGTGCCCGACCCATGGCATAGCGAGCGCCTCGATACGGTCAGCAATTTAGTGCACGCGGCGATACTTTCTTAAGGTCGCCAGGCCAGCCATTCCCAAGCCAAGTAAAAATACTGAACTGGGTACCGGAACCGCTGAAGGCTGAAGAAAGCCACGAATCTCTCCGCCACCGAAGGTGGACGAATGTATGTTTAGGTAGGACCTTCCGGCGACGCTGCCGTTAAACAATGCAAGCTCAGCTGACGCGGTGGTGCCACCGTTCGCAGTAATAAAAGCCGAGTTGAATGAAGAAGGCAAGGTCAAGTCGAACGTATTGCTATAGGTTCCACTGCTCACACCTAAGGGAAACCCGCCAAACGTTGGGGTCTCTGTGGCAACGCCAGCGGTGCCCGCTCCAGGAGTCGCGGTACAGCAATGAATATGGGAAGCGGTGGTCGTACCCGTTAAGCCGCTGAAAACGACGTTGACCGACAAAGTATGGAGTGTTGTGTCGAATACCATTGTGGCAAAACCAGTACCCGCTGAAGCGTTAGCCGGACTCTCGGCTGGCCCGCTTAGCGTTGCGGTAAAGCTAACCGGTGCCGCCTGAGCGAGGCTAACCGATAGAAACACACTGGCAATTGCAAAAATTACACGAAACTGCTTCATGTTTAAGGCTCCTTTTTTAAAAAATGAATGGCCTAAAACGAGCGTCATCCGGGAAACGGGTAGGACGCAAAAAATGTGCCAAAAGTCACAGACTATTGATTTCAATAGCGTTATTGCCCCGACATCCGTAACGACGGGACTCAAGCGAAGAGAAGTGTAAAAATATCCGAATGGAAAAACTTCTCAGAGTGCAGGATCAAGCTCTAGGCTCAATCCACGCCAAGCTTCAATCAAGTGCTCGCAAATTGCCCGTTAAAGCCCTGTTCATGGCGCTTCGCGAGTACGCGTTTTAGGTGACGCAAAGTCACGCTCCGCAAGGTGTGCATGGTGGTGGGCTTCACGAGGTAACTATTGGTTCCCGCAAGCGCGCCGCGTACTAAATCGAAGGGCGACGATTTACTGGTGAGCATTACGACGGGCAAGCCACGCAATGCGCGATCACGCTTAATTTCCTTGACCAATTTGTAGCCATCCATTTCCGGCATCATCACGTCGGCGAAAACGATTTCGTAGTGACGCATCGCCAGGGTGTCTAAGGCCTCGAAAGCACTGGATACTGTTTCCGCGTCGACGCCGATTTGGTTTAAAGCGATAGACATTTGCTTACGCACCGTCGGACTGTCATCAACCACCAGGGCACGAGGGCGACGAATTTCACCGTCTTCAAAGATAGTCAGGCCGGGAACGATTGGGCGGCTATGGGTTTGCAGAGGCGATACTTTGAAATAGCGCTCAACAAAAACATTGAGCGTGCCCACCAAACCTGCGGTAAACCTCGCAAACATTAAATCGTCCTTTGGGCGATTTTCGTCATCACGCCGTCCGACTTTGACAATGCCGCGTCCGTGCAGGACGCGGCTAAGAGTCCTGGCAACCTCTGGGCCCCCAGCCGTCGTCATATCGACCAGGGCCAGATCGAAATCTCCCTGCTCACGAGAGTCCGAAAGTACAATCCGTTAGGGGTTTTTTTTGGCTTGTTTTACTACGATTTCCAGGAGTCGTTGAAACTTGGGACCGAGTCCAAAATAAGCGATTCGAAATTCGGGGCGACTGTCATCAGCGGAC
>JANLRI010000038.1:0-8881 GCA_031361565.1 Betaproteobacteria bacterium
TGCTCATTGAAGACGACTCGAAAAAGGGTGCGACTTGGCACAGGCCATGACCTATAAATTCCTTGATAACACGCTCAGATAATCGATGCAAACTTGCGACTCATTTCATATAAGTGGATGATGTGGTCTTCACCTAAAGAGCGCCATGAAGCTTGAGAATCCTTTGAACCGCTCGGACTGGACGGTAGAACAGCATTGGGCCGCCTACACCCGGAGCGAACACCAAGTCTGGCAGACACTATTTGAGCGCCAGACTCGGCTTTTGCCGGGGCGAGTCTGTGAAGAGTTCATGCAGGGAATGAACAAACTTCCTTTGTCGCCCTACGAAATTCCAGATTTTGTGAAGCTCAATCGCACTTTGAAAAAGCAAACGGCATGGGAGATCGTTCCTGTTGCAGGTCTGGTGCCAGACGAAGTGTTCTTTGAGCACCTTGCGAACAGGCGATTCCCCGTAGGCCGGTTTATCCGCCGCGCGGACCAGCTTGATTACCTGGAAGAGCCGGACGTTTTTCATGACCTGTTTGGTCACGTACCAATGCTTATGAATCCCATCATCGCGGACTTTGTTCAAGCGTATGGTCAAGGTGGGTTGCGAGCGAAAACGCTCGGTTTTCTACCGATGCTGGCCAGAGTCTACTGGTACACCATTGAGTTCGGTCTCGTGATGCAGGATGGCTATAAAATCTATGGTGCGGGCATCGCCTCATCTTTTGGTGAGAGCACCTACGCCCTGGAAAGCCCCAAGCCCAATCGGCTTGCTTTCAAGCTGGAGCGCGTCATGCGCACCGAGTATCGCATTGACGATTTTCAGGAAACCTATTTCGTCTTGAACGTGATCGAGGATTTGTTGAAGCTTGCAGAGATCGATTTCGAACCACTCTATCGTTCACTGGCTGGGCAGCCGACCGTGTCTGCTGGCGATCGCCTACCCGATGATCAAGCCCAGTGAGGAGGCGCTCTGCTTATTTTGGGCCTCTGTCTTGAGCTCACGAAAATCGTCGGCGCAGACAACATGGGCAGCGGCTTTGTTAAACAGCTTACACTTCCAGCTCATCAGATCACCGTGACGACCAGGCCTGTCTTTAACCTTCATGTGGGTGACGAGCGGTCTTCGCTGGCTTCAAAGGTTGCGTCGGATGCGGCATTGCTTGTTGAAGTCGATGTAGGTTTGCAGAAATTGATGCGAGAAGCGCTTCGACACTCGCCCCCTACCCCTGCGGAGCTCGAATTTGCGATTTCCCTGATCGAAGATGAGCTCATGAAAGTTCACAAGTTAGTGCCCGTCAATGCAATCCTTGAGACAAGTGACACCTGCATGTGGATTCTGGTGTCAGCAATCAAGCCCGATGCTCAAAACGAGGAGCAATTATCCATTGAAGAAGTGGAGCAACTATTCGACTTGTTGGCGGCTTTGCCCATGGGTCGACCGGCATCCATTGCGGGTATCCCAAGCGATGCCTGCTTTGCCGCAGCACTGCTGTTCCTACGTGAGCTGATGCATCACCTAAATTTCAAATCCATTCGGGCGTTCGAGCCAAACGGCTTTTCGTTCAAGTAAAGTGAGGTGCTTCGAAACCCCGCCACCACGCGACTGTACAATCGTCGGCTAAAAGTATTCTCAATGGGTCTTTATTATTTTTGGCCAAGGAAATGCCTCTCGCCTTTTTTGGATCATTTTTCTTCACGATAGTATTGCTTGGGGCTACCTTTTATTTCTTGTTGGGTGGCCTGCCTCTGCTCATACTCAAGCACGACACTCCCCTTGATGCCCGCTTTATTCGAAGCTTCTTTAGTCTGAACTACACAGTTCTATTTTTTGCCTCACTAGGTGCAATCATTTGCTATGCCTTCTGGGGACGCCCCATCTTCGCTCTCGGCGCACTTGCCATTGCAATTTTGGCAACCGTTATTCGCAAAAGCCTCATTCAAATACTGCTTCGTTTAGACGAACTGATTCAAGTCAACGATGTGAGAGCAGTCGATAAATTTCGTAGAGTTCATCGAGTCTTGTTACTCCTCAACTTTCTTTTGCTGACGATTCTTCTCTGGAGTATCAGCAATCTCAAGCTGTAATGCCGGACTGGACATCGGCAGAAAACTTCTAACCCAAGGCTAGTAAGCTCGCCAACCCGCAAGAAGCAATCCGACTAGTGATTGAATCGGCCCGGCTAGTCAAGATGATCGGTACCGCCGCGCCCAGGACCACGCCAGCACATTCTGCTCCGCCCATATAAACAAAGGACTTGTAGAGAATGTTTCCGGCGTTGAGATCGGGCGCGATTAACAGATCGACATCCCCCGCTACCTCGGATTGAATGCCCTTGATTTTGGCTGCCCGTGCCGAAATTGCATTATCAAAACCAAAGGCTCCGCCGATCATTGCACCCGTAATTTCGCCCGCCTCGGCAAGCGCGATAAGCTCTGCGGCATCGACCGTGGCTTGAATATTCGGGTTCAAACCCTCGACTGCAGCCAACACCCCCACTTTGGGCAACGCAATCTCCAAGCGATGCAAGGCGTCGACTGCGTTTTGAATAATGCTCTGCTTTGTTTTGAGATCGGGAGCAATATTCACCACGGCATCCGCAAGTCCCAAAAGCTTGTGATACCTGGGCACATCAAAGATAAAAACATGACTAATGCGGCGTTCAGTGCGTAACCCATTTGCTTTGGACACCACGGCAGCCAGCAAATCATCGGTATGTAGACTACCCTTCATTAATGCGGTAAGCGTCGCTGCGCCATGCAGGGTTCCATGGGGCTTGCAGTCCTCCACGGCAATTTGAGCGCAGATTTTTGGGTCGTCGGCGGTGTCAACGATCTCAATCTCTTCAAGCGAAATTGCATTCGAGCGAGCCAGCAACTTCAAACTTCTCAAAGGGCCATACAGCACCGCTTGCATCAGCCCCGCTCGGTGCGCCAGGCAGGCTGCGCTCAAGGCCTCGACCGACATTGGGTACACCACCCCAGTGCGAGCTCCACCGTGCTTTTTTGCCCGCTGCATCAAAGTAGCCAACCGCGGCCACGCTGAAAAATCTAACTCATCAAGGGGTTTGAAATCTGACACCGCAATCCCACCATTCGCCGCTCCAATGAAATTCGCTTCAAACGTAATCTTTATACTTGTCCAAAAGGCGAATCGGTTTGGCCAGGGCATCACGACGGAATGGATCACCGAGTTCACGGTTGCACATTATTTCGATCACACAGGTCTTGCCCTCTTTCATCTGCAAGTCAATCGCCTTTTTCAAGGCAGGCCCGACTTGGTCAAGGTGATCAACCGTGATGCCCTCCGCACCCATGGCACGGGCAATCGCAGCGAAACTTTCACTCTCCAGCTCACCTGCCACAAAGCGACGGTTATAAAAGTCCACTTGATTTTTTTTCTCGGCGCCCCACTGGCGGTTGTGAAAGACAATGCCCGTCACTGGAATTTGATGACGTACCGCGGTCATGATCTCGACCATACTCATGCCCCAGGCGCCATCGCCCGCGTAGGCAATCGCGGGGCGATCCATGGCGGCCAGTTTGGCACCAATCATGGTCGGCAAGGAGTAACCACAGTTACCAAAACTCATCGGTGCGAAGAAACTACGCGGCTCCTCGAAACGCAGATAACTATTGGCGACCGCATTGATATTGCCAATATCGGTCGACACCATAGCGCGCGGCGGCATGGCCTTTTCCAACTCCCTCAACACTTGGCGAGGGCTCAACCAGTTACCCGACTCGTTCTTGGCCTCCTCAATCATGTCTAGGCTAAAGGCGTCGCGTTCATGGGTCCAATCGCTGAGTTCCTTTTCCCAAGTCGCCTTCTCGGCAGCGATCTTTCCTGCGCGCTCGGTCTTGGTGGCGTCGCAAGTTAGCGATGCTCCCGACAATCGCTGAGTCAGCGCCTGGGCCACGGCCTTGGCATCCCCACAAATGCCGACAGAAATTTTCTTGACCAGGCCAAGATTGGTGTGGTCAGCTTCCACCTGAATGATCTTGGCATCCTTCGGCCAATAATCCATACCGTGTTGTGGCAGGGTGCCAAACGGGCCGAGTCGTGAGCCGAGTGCTAACACCACGTCGGCCTGAGCGATCAACTTCATCGCCGCCTTCGAACCTTGGTAGCCCAATGGGCCACACCAAAGAGGATGACTTGCCGGGAAGCTGTCGTTGCGCAAATAGCCATTGACGACCGGTGCACCCAGGCGTTCAGCCAGAGCTTGGCATTCAGCCACCGCATTGCCCATCACCACACCGCCCCCCGACAGAATTACCGGGAACTTCGCGGTACGGAGCAACTCAAGGGCTGCGTTCAAGGAAGCTTCACCACCCGCACCGCGATCTACACGCATAGGCTTAGGAATCTCACACTGGAGCTCACCGTAGAAGTAATCCCGCGGGATATTGAGCTGGGTCGGCCCCATCTCGCTGATCGCGCGATCAAAGCAGCGTGCGGTGTATTCCGCCATGCGCTTCGGATTGTTCACGTGCCCTTGGTACTTAGTGAATTCCTGGAACATCGGTAGCTGGTTGGCTTCTTGGAAGCCGCCGAGACCCATACCCATCGTGCCGGTCTCAGGTGTGACAATGACCACTGGGCTATGGGCCCAATAGGCGGCGGCAATGGCCGTTACGCAATTACTGATGCCGGGGCCATTCTGACCAATCACGACACCGTGACGGCCGGACACTCGCGCATAACCGTCGGCCATATGCGCCGCGCCCTGCTCATGAACGACCGGGATGAGGCGAATACCTGCTGGTGCAAAGATATCCATTGCATCCATAAAGGCCGAGCCCATGATGCCGAAAATATCGGTCACGCCATTGGCCACCATGGTTTCTACAAAAGCTTCCGAGGGGGTCATTTTCTGCACACCGCTGACAACGTTGCGGGGGTTCATTTTTAAGTCTGGTGCGCCCATGAAACTCTCCTAATAAACGGTAAAAGGCGGGCCGAATCCAATGATCCACCCGCACATAAATTCCGGATCGAATCGTTCCGGAACCTGATATTTTTCCTAACTTTATCTAGCCAAACGCTCACAGTCAAGATAAAATTCCAATAATTGATACGTTTTAAGCGATTTATTGAGACAAAATGAGATCAAGGAATGTTCCAGAAGCACTTGAAGTGAGCCGGATAGACGGTGACACACCCGCGCTTCGTTTGTTTGCATTGCTCGAAGTGGTCGCCGCAAAAGACGCGATGCTCACTTTGCAAGGCTTGGTAAGTGAAACCGGCTTGCCCAAACCGACGGTGCATCGCATGTTGCAACAACTTGAAGCCGCGGGCATTTTGCAGCGTGAAGGCGACGGCCGCCACTACTGTATCGGTGAGCGCATGCGCCAGCTCTCGGAAAATGTTCTGATCAATGGCACGGTACGAGGCGCCAGGCATGAAGTGTTGCGCAGGCTCGTGGACGAGGTCGGAGAGAGCTGCAACATCACCGCGCTATCGGGTAGCGAAGTGCTGTACCTGGACCGGGTCGAAACGCCTGCACCGCTCAGGTTTTATTTGCATTCCGGCTCTAGGGTACCCACCCATTGTTCGGCAAGTGGAAAGCTTTTCTTAAGCCAAATGAGTGCAGCTCAGCGCCATCGTTTACTGGCTCATGTACCCCTGCAGCAATTCACTAAAAAGACTTTGACAAGCTTCGATGCCCTGGATCTTGAGCTGGAGAAAATCAAGGCGAAAGGTTACTCCCTCGATGACGAAGAGTTTCTACCCGGTTTGTTTTGCATCGCCGTTCTGGTACCTAATCCTCATGGCAAATCCAATATGGGCATTGCGGTGCAATCCCCAGTGATGCGGGTGGATCGTAACAAGGCGCTCACTTTCCTACCAGCCCTGCAACGTGCCGCCCAAGCCTTGGCAGAGATCAACGCGGGACAAAATACGGCCGCTCCCAACAGTCATCAAGCAGCGTAGGCATTCATGCAAGGTCCCGATCAATCCATTTCTGTTCGCGAAGCCTTTGGCATCGATAGCACCATGCAGGTGACCGCTT
Organism: Betaproteobacteria bacterium; assembly: GCA_031361565.1. Taxonomy (GTDB): domain Bacteria; phylum Pseudomonadota; class Gammaproteobacteria; order Burkholderiales; family Burkholderiaceae_E; genus JAPOKJ01. The sequence continues at coordinate 6,003 of JANLRI010000038.1, forward strand.
TTTCGCAGAGCAATGAACATGTCCCCGATATTGATTCAGTCTATCGCTTTAATCCCGAAGTTACCTTGGCGATTCTCGCCGGCTTCACCCATAATCGACGGGTTCTCCTGCAAGGCCTTCACGGGACAGGCAAATCCACCCATATTGAGCAAGTGGCGGCTCGGCTGAATTGGCCCTGCGTGCGAGTCAATCTTGATGGTCATGTGAGCCGACTGGATCTCGTGGGGCGAGACGCGATTGTGTTGCGCGACGGTAAGCAAGTGACCGAATTCCAAGCCGGCATCGTTCCCTGGGCCTTGCAAAAGCCCATGGCACTGATTTTCGACGAGTACGACGCCGGCCGCCCAGATGTCATGTTCGTCATTCAAAGGCTGCTCGAGCGCGATGGTCGCTTTACCCTGCTCGACCAAAACGGAGTCTTGCAACCTCATCCTGGCTTTCGATTGTTCGCCACCGCCAACACCGTAGGTTTGGGCAATTTGAACGGCCTTTATCATGGTACCCAAGTGCTCAACCATGCGCAGATAGATCGTTGGAACATCGTCGCCACGCTGAACTACCTCCCGTTTGAAGAAGAGGTCAACATCGTTCTCGCACGGGTGCCGGAAATGAATCATGACGAGGGTCGAAAACTTGTACAGTCCATGGTCGCGCTCGCCGCTCTCACCCGAAAGGGCTTTGAAGTGGGCGATCTATCCACCTTAATGTCGCCACGCACGGTCATGACCTGGGCTGAAAATTTGCAAATTTTCCCTAACCTCAGGCTCGCCTTCAAGCTTTCATTTCTAAACAAGTGCGACGAGGTGGAATGGCCCATTATCGCCGAGTATTTTCAGCGTTGTTTCGATCTTGAACTCGCCTCCAACTGAGCGTAAAGGCGAGCTTCAAAAGGAGAAGCTCGACGAACTTAGCGGAGCTACGATAAGAGCGTTGGCGGGAGATCCTCATCTGCACTACCGAAGCACTCGTCTGTACTCTGGCGAGCAGCGCATATCATCATTTGCGCCGCATTTGCAGCTTGCCATCGATGCATCCGAACAAGCCCATCTCGCTACCCGGCGTGCCCTGGTCGACGCAACGGCCTTGCGCCTAACTCGCTCCGACCGTAAACTTCATCAAAGTCTTCGCCCTGCAGCAACGATTGAGAAGCTGGTTTTTGACTGGCTGGAACAGCTTCGGGTTGAAACCCTGATGCCCACCTGGCTGCCCGGCCAACGCCGGAATTTGGTTGAGCGCTTCGAGCGCTGGTCCTCAAGTTTTCAGCACTCCGGCGCATTAGAAACGGTGATTGGCCTTTTGGTATTTACGATCAGCCAGGTCTGTTGGTCGCGGCTCACCGGACTGCCGCTTGATGATGACGCTTCGGATCGTATTGAGGGAGTCCGGGCGCGCCTCGTGCCGGAGCTGGGAAGGGCTCTGGCCGCACTCAAAAAACTTTGTCACGATCAAATGGCCTACGCTCAGCCGGCCCTCGAAATTGCGAGCTGGGTGGATCTTCAAATTCAGGCGGAGCTGGCCTCACAAAGCGAAGCGCGAGAGGCTCTCAACAAAGATATCGAGTCCAAGGTTCGGGCCAGCTTTGCTATTCTTCTCGACCTGGATCAAGATCATGAGGAGGAAAGTCTACGGCCAGAACCGAGCGGTACCAGCAAGGTGTTTGACGAAGGTTCGCGAAAATATCGCATATTCACCAAAGCGTTTGATCGTGAAATTTTCGCCACTGACTTGCTCCGGGCCGAGCAACTCAGGGAGTATCGTCTTAAGTTGGATGGCCTGGTCGAGGCTCAAGGCATCAACCTTCAACGTCTCGCCAAACAGCTACAAACACTTCTGGCCAAACCGCAACGCGATGATTGGGATTTTGGCCAGGACGAAGGCTTAATCGACGGCCGCAGGCTGAGCCAATTGTTAAGCTCACCTTCCGAGCGCCGACTCTTCAAGACCGCGCGCTTTGCACCGCGCTCAAACTGCATGTTGACTCTACTGATTGATTGCTCAGGTTCCATGAAAGCCCACATGGAGACCGTCGCAGTGCTGGCCGACATCCTGGCTCGCTCACTCGATATGGCCGGTGTTAGTAATGAAGTTCTAGGCTTCACGACAGGAGCCTGGAATGGCGGACGAGCCCGCAAGGCTTGGCTAAAAGCGGGTCAACCTCATTATCCGGGGCGACTTAACGAGCTCAACCACCTCATTTTCAAGCCCAGCGACAAGCGCTGGCGACAGGCCCGCGGCCCAATGGGCGCGCTCTTTAAACCCGATATTTTTCGGGAAGGCATTGACGGTGAGGCACTCGACTGGGCCTGCAACCGAATGCTAAGTCTGCAGCATGAACGACGCATCTTACTGGTCGTCTCGGATGGCTGTCCGATGGACACCTCGACCCATCAAGCCAACGACACGTTCTATTTGGACAAGCACCTGCGCCAGGTGATCGAGGCCCAGGAGAAGAACGCTAAGGTTGAAATTCTTGGCCTCGGTGTGGGACTCGACTTAAGTGTCTACTACAATCGCTGCGCCGGGATTGACGCTGGCCGCAAAGTCGACAGCGCACTTCTCGACGAAATCTTGTCGATGATCGCAGGACGCCATCGCCATCGCCATTGAGGCGCATTCAAGCGGCGTGAAGCTGTAGTCTTTTTGATCGACGCAGCATCCAAAATGCTATGCTGAGGTTAAGCAAATTCCAGGCGATACCGTTGATGAATGCCGCCTTATAAGAGCCGGTCCAGTCGAACATTTTTCCGGACAACCATCCTCCTAAGGCCATGCCGAGCAAGGTCGCCATAATGGCCGTGCCCACATAGGCACCGGCTCTTGATGGGCTAAAGTACTCGCGCACGATAATGGCATAAGAGGGCACGATGCCCCCTTGAAAC